>NZ_JADRGN010000040.1:0-18142 GCF_018206105.1 Porphyromonas levii | reverse complement strand
ACTCCAGTCTCTCCCCAGAGGGACTCCAGTCTCTCCCTAGAGAGACTTTCTTCACGACGTATATTAAGTTGGCTTACTCTAGCTAGACATCATCTGTTATATATTCCATTAGCTGCCATCGATAGGGCACAATCCAATCCGTAAGTCAAATAAAGATCATACAACTATCAATGATTGAAGGGATACTTCCAGCTAATTTCACTTACCATTGTGCCTCTATGTCATAAATCGACAACTATTTGAGGACTATGTTACGAGGTATTTGAAAATTATCCCAGCTATAGATACCTAAAAATGGTGATTAGAGAAATAAATCGTAATTCATAGGCGAATTCCTTGGTGGTGTTCTGATAATAGCCTATCTTTGTACAAGATAAGTAATAACAATACCTACTTTAAAGAATTTCAACTCTGTTTTTATGTGGTTAACTAAATCCTCAATTGGCAGGAAAGTAGTGATGAGTCTATCTGGACTCTTCTTGATTATCTTCCTACTGTTTCATGCAACCATGAATCTAGTAGCGGTATTCTCGAAGTCTGGCTACGACATGATCACTGGTTTTCTTGGCACGAATGCAATCGTGCAGTTTATGGTGCCTGTGCTGGCACTTGGTGTGATTGTTCACGTAATCTATGCCGTAATGCTTACCTTACAGAACCAAAAGGCTCGTGGTAATGATAAGTACGACAAGACTGGCAAGACAGGTGTGCAGTGGGCTTCTAAGAATATGTTTGTTCTTGGGCTTATTGTCTTCTTCGGGATTGCATGGCACCTTACCCACTTCTGGGCAAAGATGCAGTTGCGAGAGTGGTCAGGCGTAGCTCCTGAGAATGGTTTTGAACTGATTTTGATGCAGTTCTCCAATCCTATCGTGGTAGCGCTATACGTTGTATGGTTTGTGGCTATTTGGTATCACCTTACGCACGGTTTCTGGAGTGCATTCCAGACCTTGGGCTGGAGCAATACTATTTGGTACAAGCGTCTGCACATTGTAGGAGTGGTAGTGGCTACAATCATCTGCTTGATGTTTGCTTGCACAGCTGTTGCCTTCTACCTATTCCCCGAGACTGTTGGTACTATCTGGACACTTGGTCAGCATGCTACCGAGGCAGTTGCTACCATTTAATTACTAAAGAGCTTTAAGAGATTATGATAAAGTTAGATGCCAAAATACCAAAAGGTCCACTAGCAGATAAGTGGACTAACTATAAGGCTACCCAGAAGTTGGTGAACCCAGCTAATAAGCGTAGGCTTGATGTTATTGTGGTGGGTACAGGACTTGCTGGTGCTTCTGCTGCTGCTACTCTTGCAGAGTTGGGCTTTCATGTTGATAGCTTCTGTATTCAAGATTCTCCACGT
Source organism: Porphyromonas levii (assembly GCF_018206105.1). NCBI lineage: Bacteria > Pseudomonadati > Bacteroidota > Bacteroidia > Bacteroidales > Porphyromonadaceae > Porphyromonas > Porphyromonas levii. Next base: position 16,782 of record NZ_JADRGN010000040.1, on the reverse strand, counting down.
CGTGCACACTCAATCGCTGCACAGGGCGGTGTAAATGCTGCAAAGAACTATCAGAATGATGGTGACTCTGTGGGTCGTCTGTTTTATGATACGATTAAGGGTGGAGACTATCGAGCTCGTGAGGCCAACGTTTATCGCCTAGCCGAGGTCTCCAATGCTATTATCGATCAGTGTGTGGCACAGGGAGTGCCTTTTGCGCGTGAGTATGGTGGTACACTTGCCAACCGTTCTTTCGGTGGTGCTCAGGTATCTCGCACCTTCTACTCTCGTGGTATCACAGGTCAGCAGCTCCTACTCGGAGCCTATTCGTCACTATCTCGCATGATAGGTCTTGGCAAGGTCAATCTTCATACCCGTCATGAGATGGTCAACCTCGTGATGGTTGATGGTCGTGCTAGGGGTATCATTGTACGTGACCTAGTCACTGGTAAGCTAGAGCGTTATTCAGCGCATGCAGTAGTGATTGCTACTGGTGGTTATGGTAATACCTTCTTCCTTAGCTCCAACGCTATGGAGTGTAATGGTTCAGCTGCTTGGCAGTGCTACAAGAAGGGCGCAGCCTTTGGTAACCCATGTATGGCTCAGATCCACCCTACTTGTATCCCACAGCATGGCGACTTCCAGAGTAAGCTAACTCTGATGTCTGAGTCTTTGCGTAATGATGGTCGTATCTGGGTACCTAAGAAACTAGAAGATGCTCAGGCTATCCGTGCGGGTAAGCTCAAGCCCACTCAGATTAAGGAAGAGGATCGTGACTACTACCTAGAGCGTAGGTACCCAGCCTTTGGTAACCTCGTGCCTCGTGACGTGGCATCACGTGCTGCTAAGGAGCGCTGCGATGCAGGCTATGGCGTGGGTACAGGTAATGCTGTATACCTAGACTTCGCTGAGCCTATTCAGCGCCTAGGTATCAAGGTGGTAGCAGAGCGTTATGGTAACCTCTTCCAGATGTATGAGAAGATTACTGCTGATAACCCATACGAGACCCCTATGATGATCTTCCCTGCTATCCACTACACCATGGGTGGTATCTGGGTAGACTATGAGCTACAGACTACCATTCCAGGACTATTTGCGATTGGTGAGGCTAACTTCTCAGACCACGGCGCAAACCGTCTAGGTGCTTCTGCACTTATGCAGGGTCTTGCCGATGGTTACTTTATCATCCCTTATACCATACAGAACTACCTATCTGACCAGATTCAGGTACCACGTTTCAGTACCTCTCTCCCAGAGTTCGATGCTGCAGAGAAAGAGATTACGGATCGTATCAATAAGTTGATGAGCATTAAGGGTAAGCAGTCTGTCGATGACCTACACAAGAAGTTAGGTGCCATTATGTGGGACTATGTAGGTATGGGTCGTGATGAGGCTGGTCTGAAGAAGGCTATTGAGCTCATAGGTCAGGTTAAGAAGGAGTTCTGGAGTGATGTATTTATCCCAGGTGAGGCTGTGGATCTTAATATTGAGCTTGAGAAGGCGCTTCGCCTTGCAGACTTTATTGAGATTGGTGAGCTTATGGCTCATGACGCTCTCGACCGCAAGGAATCCTGTGGAGGGCACTTCCGTACTGAGTACCAAACTGAAGAGGGTGAGGCACTTCGTGACGATGAAAACTTCTCTTATGTCTCTTGTTGGGAGTACCAGGGCGAGGACAAGGCGCCAGTGATGCACAAGGAACCACTTGACTATGAGTTTGTAGTTAGAGCTCAGAGAAATTATAAGTCTTAATAACCCCTTTTGAAATTAGACACGATAAGTTATGGATAAAGACATTAATATAAAGGTCAGAGTCTGGAGGCAGAGGAGTGCTAAAGAGAAAGGGCACTTTGAGACCTACGACCTGAAGAACATCTCTCAGGGTAGCTCTTTTCTTGAGATGATGGACGTGCTGAATAATCAGCTGATCCACGAGCGTAAGGAGCCTATCGCATTCGACCACGATTGTCGCGAGGGTATCTGTGGTATGTGTTCACTATATATCAATGGACACCCTCACGGACCAGACTCACTAGTGACTACTTGCCAATTGCACATGCGTTCGTTTAACGATGGTGATACCATTACCATCGAACCATGGCGCTCTGCAGGTTTCCCTGTGATTCGTGACCTTATGGTAGACCGTACTGCATTCGATAAGATTCAGCAGGCAGGTGGTTTCGTGAGTGTGAATACTGGTAGCGCTCCTGATGGCAACGTAATTCCAATCGCACACGACGTGGCAGAGATGGCTATCGATGCAGCTTCTTGTATTGGGTGCGGCGCTTGTGTCGCAGCTTGTAAGAATGGTTCGGCAATGCTCTTCGTTGGTGCTAAGGTGAGCCAGTTCGCACTACTCCCACAGGGACGTCCAGAGGCTGCAAAGCGTGCTAAGGCAATGGTGGCTAAGATGGATGAGCTAGGGTTTGGTAACTGTACGAATACTCGCGCTTGTGAACTAGAGTGTCCTAAGGGTATCTCTGTCTCCAACATTGCTCGCATGAACCGTGAGTTTATCAAGGCAAAGATCAAGGACTAATACTCGGTATTGATAGAAAGAAAAAGACAGCTGTGCAGGACTTGCGTAGCTGTCTTTTTCTTTCTATTTTAGGTGTCTATCGCTTAAATTTAGCTATCTTTGTCAAGTTATAGTAGAGAGAATATACTAGACAGCAAAGAGTAAGCTATGCTATTGAATATGATGAAGTCAAAGATCCACCGTGTACGGGTCACTGATGCCAACCTCAACTATGTGGGAAGCATCACGATTGACGTGGATCTTATGGAGGCAGCTCATATACTGCCCAATGAAAAGGTACAAGTAGTTAATAATAACAATGGAGCGAGGATAGAAACTTATGTTATTGAAGGAGAGCGCGGAAGCGGCACCATTTGTCTCAATGGCGCTGCAGCAAGACATTTCCAGCCTGATGACATTGTGTTGATCATATCCTACGCAATGATGAGTGAGGAGGAGGCAAAGGTGCACCAACCCATTGTCATTTTCCCAAATTCCGAAACAAACAAACTAGGATAAGATGAAGTACTTGAATATAGAAACTAAAGTATCAGAGGCTTTGGCATCAGTGCTAAATCATCTGTATGGCGTGACGTGTGTAGATTTATCTGTGACGACTACAAAAAAGGAGTTTGTTGGAGATTATACTTTTGTAGTGTTCCCATTCCTGAAGCAAAGTCGCAAGAGCCCAGAAGCAACAGCCACGGAGATTGGAGAAGCATTGGTAAGAGATTATCCTACTCTTGTAAAGGAATTTAATGTGGTTAAGGGATTTCTCAATATTGAACTACAAGGGACGTTCTTCGTGGATCAGCTATGGGAAATGAAAGAGACCGAAGGGTATGGCATAGAGACGCCTGCTAGTGATGCGCCCTTATATATGGTTGAGTATTCCTCTCCAAATACCAATAAGCCACTACACTTAGGGCATATCCGCAATAATCTGCTCGGTTATAGCATCTCCAAGATTTTGGAGGCGAATGGCAAACGGGTAGTCAAGACCAACATAGTAAATGACCGAGGTATTCATATCTGTAAGTCTATGTTGGCTTGGAAGAAATGGGGTGAGGGTGCAACTCCTGAAAGCACTGGCTTGAAAGGCGATCATCTAATTGGGGACTTCTATGTACTTTTTGATAAGCACTACAAAGCAGAGCTAAAGGAGCTTGAGGCTAAGGGTCTATCTACTGAGGAAGCCGAGAAGCAGAGTACACTCATGCAAGAGGCACGCGCCATGCTCAAGAATTGGGAGCAGGGTGACGAGGAGATTCGCTCCATGTGGAAGATGATGAATAGCTGGGTGTATGCTGGTTTTGATGAGACGTATAAGCGCCTAGGTGTAGACTTTGATAAGATTTACTACGAGAGTGCTACCTACTTGGTTGGTAGAGATGAGGTACTCCGTGGACTACAAGAAGGGATTTTCGTAAAGGATGAGGATGGTTCCGTATGGGCTGATCTGACTTCAGAGGGATATGACCGTAAAATTCTACTTCGTGCCGATGGTACTTCGGTGTATATCACACAGGATATCGGTACAGCAAAGCTTCGTTTCCAAGATTATCCGATAGACCAGATGATTTACGTAGTAGGGAATGAGCAAGATTACCACTTCCAGGTACTCTCTATTATCCTCGATAAACTGGGGTATTCTTTTGGAAAAGATCTCAAGCACTTCTCTTATGGTATGGTTGAGCTACCTGAAGGGAAAATGAAGAGCCGTGAAGGTACTGTAGTAGATGCAGACGACCTTATGGATAAGATGGTCGAGACGGCTCTCGAAGCCTCTGAGGGGCAGGGTAGGGCAGTAGAAATGAGCGAGGAAGAACGCCGAGAGATGGCACGTCGTGTTGGGCTTGGCGCATTGAAATATTTCCTTCTAAAGGTGGAGCCTCGTAAAAATATGCTCTTCGACCCTAAGGAGTCTATTGACTTTAATGGTAATACAGGACCATTTATCCAGTATACTTATGCGCGTATCCAGAGTATCCTGAGAAAGGCCGAGGGCATTGATTTCCTAAGTGCCAAGGGAAACATTGTGATGGAAGGCAAAGAGATAGCTCTAGTAAAGCGACTTAATGAATTTGGTAGTGTTGTAAAGCAAGCAGGCAATGAGCTTAACCCAGGTGCATTGGCAAACTATGCCTACGACCTAGGTAAGGAGTTTAACCAATTCTATCACGACCATTCAATACTTAACGAAGCCGATGAAGCAGTTAAGCGTCACCGTCTACTTCTAGCTTATCTTACAAGTGAAGTATTGAGGAAAGCCGTTGGGCTGCTTGGTATTGAAATGCCAGAGAGAATGTAAGCGTCATGGAGGACAAGCAAGTGGCAATTGATCGTCGCTATCTTCGGATGGCTGAGATATGGGCGGAGAACTCTTACTGCAAGAGATTGCAAGTAGGTGCGCTAATTGTGAAGGACAAAATGATTATCTCTGATGGATACAATGGTACACCATCAGGATTTGAAAATTGTTGTGAAGATCAGGATAATAAGACGTATCCTTACGTACTTCATGCCGAAGCCAATGCGATTACTAAGGTAGCAGCGAGTAACAACAATAGCTCGGGCGCAACCATATATGTGACGCATGCACCTTGCTTGGAATGCTCTAAACTAATTATACAAGCGGGTATCAAACGGGTGGTATACTCTGAGAGTTATCGCCTAACTGAGGGGCTAGACCTTCTCAAGCAAGCAGGTATTGTGGTGGATTATTTACCAATCAAGGAGAAATAGAGAGATGGGTAAAAAGGTAGTACATGGTATCTTAGTCGCCTTATTATTTGTATTGGCGCTGATTGGTGGGTATTTCTTTGGGCAGCGGCAGAGCCTGAAGAATCCTCTCCTACGATCTGTAACGCCTATGGACAAGCTTAAGGCGACACTACAGATGATTGATGAGAGCTATGTGGATAGTGTCGATGTAGATGCATTGGTAGCACAGCTCATCCCGACTCTTATTAGTCAGCTTGATCCACACTCTACCTATCTTACTGCCGAGGAACGTGCTGCCGAGCAGGAGAATCTTGATGGTTTCTTTTACGGAGTGGGCATATCGTTCAATACGATTCTTGATACTGCAGTGGTGATTCAAACAGTTCCTAATGGACCTTCTGATATTGCGGGTCTGAAGCCTGGCGATCGCATTGTAACAATAGATGGTAAGAACACTACGGGCAATACTTTTTCTCCTGATTCTATTCGCTCTCTACTGAAAGGCAAGAAAGGCAGTATCGTTACCTTAGGCGTTCGTCCCTACAACACCTCCGAAATCACCGAGGTACAAGTGAAGCGTGGGGTAGTTAACACGAGCAATGTGGATGCTACCTTTATGGTTAATGACTCTCTCGGTTTCGTTAGGCTCAAAGGCTTCTCGGTCTCTACCCATGACGACTTTATGCAGTCGGTGGCTAAGCTTCGCAATAGCGGTGCGAAGGGACTAATTTTAGACCTCAGAGATAACCCAGGTGGCTTGGTACAGCCGGCTCTACTTATAGCGAATGAAATGCTCCCCGAGGGAAGTCTTATTATCTATACTGAGGGAGCGCACAAGAAGCGTAGCGACGTTTACAGCGATGGCACTGGTACTCTGATTGGATTCCCTATATACGTCCTCCTAAACGAGCTATCGGCATCTTCTTCTGAGATTGTCAGTGGTGCGCTACAGGATAATGATATTGCTGTCTTAATCGGTCGTAGAAGTTTCGGAAAGGGGCTTATGCAGAAGCCTTTCGAGTATTATGATGGTTCATCAGTACACCTAACGATTGCTCGATACCATACCGCCTCTGGCAGATCTATCCAAAGAGATTATAAACTAGGGGGTGACGAGGCTTATACACACGATTGGATTGATAGAGTGATGGGTGGCGAGATGTTCTCAGCCGATAGTGTCAAGCTGAATCCCAACCTACTTTATAAGACAAAAGCAGGGCGTTCAGTCCACGGTGGTGGGGGTATCATGCCCGACATTTTTGTACCACGGGATACCCTTGGTATGACCAGCTATTATGCGGAGGTGCTGAATAAAGGATTGGTGCACGAGTTCTCATTTGTGTATGCAGATAAGTACCGCAACTTGCTATCGCGTATTGGTAGTCTGGAAGAGGTATATAGATTCTTGGACAACCAGGGATTGGTATGGCAATTAGCTAAATATGCACAGAAGAAGGGCGTTGTCCCACGTAACTACCAGATTGCACAGTCGCAGAAACAACTCAATAGTATACTATTCCCTCTCGTGGTTGACTATCTATATGGTCAGGATAGCTCTTGGAAGGTTAGAAGCCTTGACGACCCTATGATAAAGAGAGCCGAGTTACTTTTCTCGCAGAGGGTCTATTCACCGCTTGCTATTCCTAAAGAAGTCAAGAATGTACCAGATTCTTTGTTAATAGCACAATGATGGAAAAGAAGGAAGTAAGGAAGATAGTAAGAGAGCGTAAAAAGCAGATTACACTGGACGAGAGAGTAGAAATATCTAGGGTAGTCTCGGAAAAGGCTTTTGATGTGCTGAAGAGTATGCCAGCCACTAAGGTAGCATTATTCTTGAGCATGCCCGATGAAGTAGATACATCGCACCTTATTCATCTACTTGTAGAGCAAGGCAAGCATACGATACTAGTACCTAGGGTAGAAGACGATACAACGATAAACTTCTATAGACTTGGAAATATTGATACGTATGATCTATCAAGCTTGGGAATAAAAGAGCCCTCCGATGATATTAGCCAAGCACTAGTGCCAGAAGTGATGATTGTGCCAGGCGTAGCTTTTGACACATTTGGCGGTAGAGTAGGGCGTGGACGTGGCTATTACGATAGATACTTCCAAAGGTATCCAGAAGCCATTAGGCAAAAGATAGCTATTGCTTACCACCTACAGGTAATGACAGAAGAACTCCCTATGGATCCGTTTGACCAAAGTATGGATATGCTACTTACAGAGCAGAGTAGTTATGTCTTTTAGTCACTTGATAATAATCTCAAGGGATTTAATCAGGTGAGCGGACATAAATCCCCTGAGAGATGATTCTATTATGTCCCTTCTCTGTCGTACGTACGTAAGTGCGACAGAGGAGGGACAAACTATTTGTAAGGTATTGTCTTGTGTAATCTGATGGTTTACTTTGATCTTTTGGAGTGTTGGGTCGGGGATATTCGCCCAAGCTGTGGATAACTCCTTATATTGCTTCACTAGTTTAAGCACATCTAGTTCGTAGCGTTTTTTCTGAAGGAGTGACCCTATCTTTTCAGTTTTGTAGTGCCTCATTGTCCGTAATATCAGTAAAAGTACCATTGTAGGCACTGAAAATACTATACGATCCCTTAGGCTGTCTTTGGAGAATCTTATTCAGATATTTCCTATTGGTATCACTCATAAATATCTGCCCAAACTGGTCACCGCTCAAGAGGTCTACAATACGTTCTACCCGCCTTTCATCTAGTTTATCAAACACATCATCTAAAAGTAGGATAGGGAGATTGTGGGGATAAAGTTGGCACAATAGGTTGTACTGAGCGAGCTTTAGTGCTATCATATAGCTCTTATTCTGTCCCTGAGAACCGATCTTACGGATAAGATAATCACCGATGAGCATCTCAATATCGTCCCTGTGCGGCCCAATCCTTGTGAACCCACAAGCTAAATCCCCTTGCAAGCTACTCTGCCAAACTTGTAGGAAGTCATCCGCTACAGGAGGTTGCTTGTCAATAGAAAAGAGATAGCGTAAGTGCACTGACTCATTTCCTCCCGTAATCGTATTGTAGTAATGATGGAATAGAGGAGTAATCCTTTCTATCCACTCCTCTCGAAACCTAGATATCCGCTCAGCTTCTATGGACATCTGCTGATTCACTACATCCAATAACGATAAATCTAGCCCCATCTCTTGCTTTAGCATCTTATTACGATGCTCTACGAGAGACTTATAATTCTTTGCAATAGTCATGTACTCACGCGACTCTTGACAAAGGAATTGATCCATAAAGCTCCTTCGCTCCGTACTCCCTCCCTTAATTAAATCTATATCACTCGGGGCTATCATCACGAGAGGAAATAGCCCTACATGGTCAGCCATTCGGGTATATTCCTTTTTATTGCGCTTCAGAGTCTTATTTCGTCCCTGTTGTAGCCCAAAGAACACCTGTTCCTGATCTCCATTTACCTCATACTCTCCCGAAATAATTGCCATACCCTCTCCATGACGGATAATCATGGAGTCGGGAAGGTACTGATTACTCCGCGTAAACGAGAGATAATAGATGCTATCAAGCAGATTGGTCTTGCCCATTCCATTTGCTCCGATAACGCAGTTGAACTTATCGGAAAAGCTAAGATGGGCAAGCTCAATATTCTTATAATTAGTGAGCGAAAGGTGCTTAAGTATCATTAGATACCAAATACAATCTTCGAGATATTCTCAATGAAAATATTTACAGAGATGGCCATAAGGACAGCACCGAAGAACTTTCGGAGCACATAGATACCTCCCTGACCAAAGATACGCTCCACGAAACTGATATTCCGGAGTACGAAGTAGACAACCACCATATTCATGAGCGTAGCAATCACAATATTGATCATCGCAGCCGTAGAGGTGAATGTCAATAGAGTAGTAAATGATGCTGCTCCTGCTATCAATGGAAATACCAAAGGGACAAGCGTACTAGAACCACCAGGTGCATCGTTCCTAAATATCTCTACTCCGAATATCATTTCCACTGCTAGTAGGAAGAGAATAATCGCACCACCAGCAGCAAAGCTCTGCCTAGTTACTCCCAGGAAGCTAAGTACTAGCTCTCCAAAGAATAGGAAAGCGAGAAGAATGAATGTCGAGAATAGAACCGTCTTGAAAGGCTCTATCTTTTGTCCCGACTGCTTGAGGTTGATAATAATAGGGATAGCACCGATGATATCGATTACCACAAAAAGGCTGGAGAAGACCTTGCCTATCTCCGTAAAGTTAATACCCTGAAATACACCAATTAACCAATCCATGATTTGTTCGTCTAACTTGCTTGTCTATTATTAAATGCACAAAATTACTATTTTTTTCTCAATCCTTAGGTAGGAGTTGAAGCACTACCTCCAATCCCAGAGAAGGGCTTCACTTATTAATAAAGATGGAGGAATTGGCACAATGGACTCTAAAAGTTATCAGATTGCTTCAAGTTTCTACAAGTACCTTCTTCACTATGGCAAGATTTCGAGTACTTACAATTGCTTAGTTAGAATACATGACGGGACACTCCTGCATCCTTTTTTACGCTGCAAAGTTAGCCAAATTCGCTCTAATCCGCAATAATATTATACGTTAGCCCCCGATAATCCTATATGAGCGGATTGATCCTACTCGCCATAAGGTTGACTATTATCGGATAACTCGATATATTAAGACTGCAGAAAAAATGGTACCTTTGTAGCCATTAAAATTAACTATATATTGTGATTATGAGCAGAGAATTGAGCGCTAAATACGACCCAAGTGAAGTGGAAGATAAGTGGTATGCTTATTGGCAAGAGCATAAACTATTCGCCTCTAAGCCCGACCATAGGCAGCCGTATACCATAATCATGCCGCCACCCAATGTGACCGGCGTGCTACACATGGGGCACATGCTCAATAACACGATACAAGATATCCTCATTCGTAGGGCTAGGATGACTGGCTACAATGCTTGTTGGATGCCTGGGACTGACCATGCTTCGATTGCTACTGAAGCAAAAGTAGTAGAGCGTTTGGCAAAGCAAGGGATTAAGAAGAGTGACCTAAGCCGTGAGGAGTTCTTAAAGCATGTATGGGATTGGACGCACGAGCATGGCGGCATCATAGTGGAGCAGCTCAAGAAGGTAGGTGCGTCTTGTGACTGGGATAGGCTCGCTTTCACTATGGATGAGAAGCGAAGCGATGCGGTGATTGATGTATTCTGCGACCTTTATCGTAAAGGTTTGATATATCGTGGAGTACGCATGATTAACTGGGATCCTAAAGCAAAGACGGCTATCTCTGACGAAGAGATTATCTATGAGGAGCAGCATGGTAAGCTGTATTATGTTCGCTACTTCGTAAAGGGTGAGGAGGGTAAGTATATTGTGGTGGCTACCACTCGTCCCGAGACGATATTTGGTGATACCGCAGTCTGCATCCATCCCGAGGATGAACGCTATCAGTGGTTAAAGGGTAGGGAGGTTGTGGTGCCTGGGGTGAATAGAATTATCCCTATTATTACGGATGAATATGTAGATAGGGAGTTTGGTACTGGGTGCCTGAAGGTAACCCCAAGCCACGATGTGAACGACTATATGCTTGGTCAAAAGTATAATCTGCCAGAGATAGATGTATTCAACGACGATGGCACGCTCAACGCACACGGCGGTAAGTATGAGGGGCAAGATCGTATGGAGGTGCGCAATGCCTTTGTGAAAGAGCTAGAGACGCTAGGTCTGATTGAGAAAATCGAAGACTATACCAATAAGGTGGGGCTCTCGGAGCGTACCCATGTGCCTATCGAGCCTAAGCTATCAATGCAGTGGTTCCTAAAGATGAAGGAACTTTCTAAGCCAGCATACGAAGCTGTGATGAGTAACGAGGTGCAACTCGTTCCTGACCGTTTCAAGGGAGTTTATGCCTCTTGGATGGAGAACGTTAGAGACTGGAATATCTCTCGCCAGCTATACTGGGGGCACCGCATTCCTGCCTACTTCTTAGAGGATGGTAGTATCGTGATAGGTGAGACTGCCGAGATTGCGCTTGAAGAAGCTAAGAAGATCACAGGAAATCCGTCTCTGACACTCAACGACCTTAGTCAAGACCCAGATACATTAGACACATGGTTTAGCTCTTGGCTCTGGCCAATCTCTGTATTTGGCAACCCTATGGACAAGGATAATGCCGAGCTAAACTACTACTTCCCTACTTCAGACCTCGTAACAGGGCCTGATATCTTATTCTTCTGGGTAGCTAGGATGATTATTGCAGGCTACGAGTATAGAGGGACTTTCCCATTCAAGAACGTATTCCTCACAGGTATTGTCCGTGATAGCCTACGCCGTAAGATGAGTAAATCGCTCGGCAATAGCCCAGACCCACTCAAGCTAATTGAGCAGTATGGTGCCGATGGCGTACGCATGGGATTGATGACTGCGGCTTCGGCTGGTAACGACATCCTATTCGACGAGAGCCTAGTAGAGCAAGGGCGCAACTTCAATAATAAGATATGGAACTCCTTCCGCTTAATCCAGGGTTGGGAGATAAGTGATACAGCCGAGCAGAATGGTGCTCAGAAGGCAGCGATTGAGTGGTTCGAGCACTTACTAAGGAAGCAGGAAGCAATTCTAACGGATCACTTCAAGAAGTACCGCATCAATGATGCTACACTATTGATGTACAAACTCATTCGCGATGACTTCTCGGGGACTTTTCTCGAATTGATTAAGCCCGGATATGGAGAACCAATCGACCGTGCAACTATCGAAGCAACCAACACTTTCTTTGAGCAATTAATGCAATTGGTACACCCATTTATGCCTTTTATATCGGAAGAGTTATGGCAAGCTGTACGAGAGCGCAAGGAAGGGGAGAGCATTATGGTAAGCCAGCTACGAAAGCAGCAAGAGTTTAGTGAAGAGATTATCAAGTCGATGGACTTCTCTCGTGAGATTATCACTAATATCCGCAACTTACGCGCTCAGAAGGGCGTCTCTCCAAAGGAAGAGCTAGAGCTATTCTCAGAGACTAAACTAAGTGATAGTGCTAAGGCAGTGATTACTAAGCTCGCGAATATCTCGGTATTCCATGAAGAGAAGTCAGCGGAGAGTGCCGATATGGCTATCTTTAATGTGGAAACAGCTCAATTTGGTGTGCCATTTACCGGGCTTGTAGATATCGCTGCTGAGATTGAGAAGCTGAAGGGCGAGGAGGTACACTACGAGAAGTTCCTCAAAGGTGTACGTGCAAAGCTCTCCAACGAGAAGTTCGTGGCGAATGCTCCTGAGCAAGTGGTGGCAATGGAGCGTAAGAAGGAGCACGATGCAGAGGAGAAACTTGCTGCAGTTAGAGCCCGCTTAGCTACCGCATACCAAGAGGCACCCCATCTTCAGGAAAAGAAAAACTGAACTGGTGGTTTTGGAAAGGTAAATAAACAGTCGTCACTTTCGCCAAAATTAGTCGACTGATTCTGAAAATTAGTCGACTAATTTTTTGGGGCTTATTGTGACTAATTCTATACTTTTGCCATACACGACCTTTACAGGTACGAATTACAATGATATGAACAGTTATCACATACCCGAGGATTATCGGAATGAGGCACTCAGCTTCAGCTCTCTACCTAGCGTAGATGAGCTGGAGCTGACTGCTCTTTTGCCTAAGTATATCACGCAGATGAGGTTGGAGGTATCGCTATGGATGCTTATCCCTCTGCTTATTTATATCGTGGTTTGGGTGCTTGTAGAGCCTCTTAGAGCGTCTCTTTGGGCGCTATTGATACCCATTGGGGTAATGCTTCTTTGGTGGAGTGGGGCAATGCTTTGGCTCAAGAGAGCCTATGCCGTACGTGGTTATGCATTTCGGGAAAAGGATCTAACCTTCCGTAAAGGACTCTTCTTCCGAAGGACTACCACGATTCCAGTAAGCAGAATTCAGCAAGTGACCGTGAAACAATCTCTTTTCGAGCGATGGCTTGGTCTATATAGTATAGAAATCGCTGATGGCTCGCAGGGCGGTGTGGCACTGACAATTCCTGGCCTTACTAAAGATAAGGCAGAGACGATGCGTAGCTATTTACTACGACAGATTGCGCATGAGGGACTTTAGAGAACCTACTCGAATGGGCTGGGAAGCCCTTTTGGTGCTTGTCGTAAAAAGCATTTGGGGCTACATAAAGATTATGTGGGCACTATTGTTTGTCGTATTCATCAATGGCAAAGGTAAGTTCCAGCTTGTTTCAGTAGTCGCACTTATTGCTATTGCTATACTCTTTGTAGGGTTAGCAATGGTGAGATATTTTACCACAAGACTGTGGATAAGAGATGGCAAACTCGTATGTAACTCAGGCTTATTGAATAAAAAGGAAGAGAGTTTTCCTCTAAATCGCATCCATGCGATGCGCACACGCAGAAACTTTATCTACCAGATAGTAGATATGGTTGGCGTAGTCTTCGATACCGTAGCGGAGAAGAAAGCAGAGCTGGAGTTTATACTTAGCGAGGAGGATTGGACTAACCTATCTCATTTAGTGGTCGAAGAAGGAGAATCCGAGGTACCGAAAGAGAGTAGGGGGATAGACGAACCGCTGTGGAGTTATCGTATGAACCCCTTGGAACTGTTGCGTGCAGCTTTGGTTCAAAATCACTTAAGGGGCATGGTGCTAATTGGTAGTGTGCTCGCTTATCTGTATGCTCAGATGCCCAATTCCGAGAAAGTTATAAGGCTTGCTACGGATTATTTAGAAGCAAACTCCCAATCTATCATAGAGCATACCAGCCTTTTGGTCATTCCGATACTCCTGGTGGTAGGGTATGTGATAGGACTACTGATTTGGTGGGTATTCGTATGGGTAAAATATTGGGGATTAACGCTCGATTTTTATCCTAATTATATGGTATACAAAGCAGGACTAGTGAATAAAGTGACGATACAGTTGTATCGCGATAAAGTCATTGCACTTGTCACCAAAGCAAATCCACTAGAAAAGTACTTGGGTCTCTCTTCGTTTACACTCGAACAAGCCAAGAATATAGAAGGAGATAAGGGCGAAAACATCATTACTATCCCTGGTGTCTCTTGTATTCAGGAGCTCGAAGAGTGGCTTTATGGCACTGAGGAGCAGGAGATACTATTCAGAGCACATGCACAGAAGGTTCTCTTTTGGTACTCATTTTTGCCTTGGTGGTTGGCAAGTATGCCACTTTTGGGAGCTGTTATCTATTGGGATATTGTAGCTGGGGCACTTATCAGTCTGGTTGTTACTGGAGTATTGGTTTGGATGGGGATGCTCAAGCAGAAGAGAAGTTCCATTCAATTGGTAGAAGATTATATTGAGCTCCAAAGTGGGGTTATTGCTGATAAAAAGGCTTATATTCGGTACGAAGCTATAGAACACGTGAGGACAAAGCAGCTGAGCTTTCTGGGATATCTCTCAAAGAATCGTCATATCAGACTATTTACGAAGGGCAATCCGAAGTCTATACGTAGCGTTAAAGCACCATCTTCGGCTACCATTGTGGACTACATCCTCTATAGAAGCAGCAACACTACTCTACGAAATCACCTCAATTATAGGCGCTGAACTACATAGTGAGACTGTTGCACGAATGTCGAAAGTAACGCAGTAGTTCGCCACCGTGCAACAGTCTCATAGTGTGTCCTGCAGGAAAACATATGCGCAATTACGGTTTGTAGTAACCAACCACACGACCCCGCCCGGGGGTTCGCTGTTTAATAGCATCCTTTCCCAGTAAAATGGTGCCCATTTATAATGAATACCCGCATCACAATACAGCTCCAGCAAGGATCGGACATAAAGGAGTCCGCATGCTAATAGATTTACAGAATCCTCAAAGAAAACTCAAGGGATACCCAAAGATTTCCCAAAGATTCCCCAAGAAGGGGGAGTACAATTACAGTGTTTTTATCGACCTTGTATCTATTAGCATATTATCTACTTAACATAACAACTATTATTGATTAGTAGATATTAAACCATATATCAGTATAGAGGTAATGACCATTCAACCTATCCTAATGATCTTGTAGAAACGTCTCGAAGGTGTTGTCATCATAATAGACAATAATCTTTGTAATCTTCCGCTCCTTAATCTTAGTTTCTTTGGGGAGCGGATTCTCGACCTTTATTTCATTAGCTTGGGGTTGCTTTTGAATATCAAACAAAGGCAAACCTAAGCCATAGGGTGTCGAATTAGGTGAAGGTGAATTAGCCTGTTCGAATGAAATGGCTATAGTCATCTCTCCCACTCCTGTTCGTATCCACTCTTCATTAAAACTAGGAAAGGCATTTAGAATTTGAGACATTACCATTGCACTGATATCATTCCTGCCTTTGATTACGTGATTGAGTGTAGACGTCTTAATTCCAGTTTTTAGAGAGAAGTCAGCTTGTGATAGCCCCTCCTTAATTATTAGCTGCTCAAGCCTCTTTCCTTGCTCCATTAATTTCTCCTCTTTTACCATCTTTTCTTAGCTACTTAGCATGTAAATTTTGTTTGTATATATACATTCACATGGAGGTACATTATACATACATCTTATATCCACACAAATATACACAAAATATCCAATTAATATGATGATTAGCTTTGTACAACACCTAAAATACTATGTATACTAATTACTTCTGTTAGAAATATTATAGATTAAAAGATGTAATATACTGTTCATATAGAGATTAGTTAGTCACCAATATCTATATATAGCAAACTTTGCATAAATCATATAGGATTACCCTACTCTGCCTTAAAATACGTATAGGATAGTATATATTATCAAAAGAAAACCAGATAGTTACAATGCAAAGAATACGAGTTCACAAAGTGAATAACGCTTGATATTTGCATTTATTATTGTTTCGAAATTGCTAGAATCCATATATACCGAAGCTAGAGGTGTGAATTTATTGTGTGTACATCATATATATCATAAATTAGTTATGTGTATAAATTATATATGGATAGATAATTCACATGGTAAATAGATACACAATGTGAATTTATAATGGCTTCTAAAGTCACTAGAAACGGGTAGTTTTGGATTTCGAGAATATAGGGAAATATTCATCTAAGCCATTCTAGTAAATTTTGATCTTAGTAATGAGGAGTGTCAGAAGTATATGGATTAACAACCTGAAGGTATCCTTATTTTCAGAAATATGATTAGTGCCACCAAGTCCTTGCCTGAGCAAAGAAAGTCCCTCCCCAGAGAGACTCCAGTTTCTCCTTAGAAAAACTCCAGTCCCTCCCGGGAGGGAATCAAGCCGGTCTCCATAGAGACTAAAACCACGATGGATAATGGAAGTAACGAGACTAGGGACTAATAAAGATACAATAGTAGACTATATAAACTTGATGACACTTTTGCACAAAAGCAAACTATGGCGTTGCTTACGGTATTCAGGCATGGTCATGTACTATACATTACGAATTCCCTCAATATTATACTATATCTCTACAGATATTAGGTAGCTATCGCTTATTTTACTAATATGCAACATGAAGAGTATGCTGATATACTTAAGCCTCATCCGATATTCTGCGTGATT
>NZ_JADRGN010000039.1:0-19993 GCF_018206105.1 Porphyromonas levii | reverse complement strand
AGGAATAAATTTCGTTACTCCGACGCTCCAAAATGTTCTCTCGCCTATATCCATTTCTCTAGTATCGTACTTTAAGACAATTGTATTAGCTATCATGCAGACATTCAACTAAATACACATTACGTATACATTTGAATGTAAGCAAGATAATCACTTGGTTACGAATACCTACAATTTAGAGGCTGAACTTCCACAGGATATGAAGCATCGTTTTACTGTCACGAACTGAGAGGAAGAGATTGTTGTGAGAATTTGAGACAACAGTGGCTCGGATTGGCTGGAAAATTGTATCTTTGCGCTTGACTTATGGGTGGAGGGAAATATAAGAAATAGAGTTTTCATAGAAGCATTGTAGAGCAAAAGAAGGGATGATTAATAGATTGCTAATAAGGATTAAGGTGTTGCAGGTCCTATACAATTACTATCAAGTGAAGGGTATGGGTATTCCCGGTGCTATTGGTTTGCTTAGATATGCGCTCGAGCAGTCGTACCAGCTCTACATCTATCTTACCGGTTTGCCTTATGACCTCAAGGAGGCAGCTGAGTTTCGTCTACTCAAGGAGGAGGAGAAGTTCAATAAGGATGCTCAGACTATTCGTCTACTCAAGCACATTATAAATAACCCTATTACTCAGATAATAGGAAGCGACGATGACTACTTAGCAGAGCGTGAACCTGCCAAGGTAACGACACATGGCATAGACTCCTTTATCAACAACCTACTCAATAAGCTGATAGAACGACGCGGGGATAAGACTTCGATTGATTGGAAAGACCTATCTGAGGTAAGAAAGGCTTGGCGCAATTTCTATGGTGAGGAGATACTGCAAAGCGAGCTATTTACCGAGCTGCTTGAGGATTCCAACACTTTCAGAAACGATGATATTGCAATTATCTTTACTTTCGTTACCAAGGCTTACAATAGCATTAGCGATGAGAAGCCCTATAGTAAGCACCTTAAGCCCCAGTACTCCTCTGAAGAGGATGAGGACTTTGGGCCCGTACTATTGGAGCAAGCTATTGTCCATGGCGATGAGTATAGAGAGCGCATCAGTAAGTACTTCAAGAATTGGGACAAGGATCGTGTAAGTGAGATGGATTATATCATTATGCAACTTGCAGTGACCGAAGCCATCCACTTCCCACAAATTGCTACCAGAGTGACCATCAATGAGTACCTCAATATGGCGCACTACTATAGTTCTGAGAATAGCTATACCTTTATCAATGGTATTCTACACGAGCTATTTACCGAACTAAAGGCGGAAGGGAAAATACTGGGAGAGTAAAACAAGTAAAACAACAATAAAATTATGACACTTATGACACTATTACAAGCTGGAAGTGTATTTGGCAACGGGATGAACTCGATCCTTATGATCGTGCTGATGATAGCTATCTTCTACTTCTTTATCATCCGCCCTCAGAGCAAACAGCAGAAGAAGATCCAAGAGGCTCGTAAAGCCATGAAGCCTGGCGATAAGATTATGACTTCTGGAGGTATCTATGGCACTATCCGTGAGATTAATACGGAGAATAACCAAGTAACCATAGAGGTATGGGAAGGTGTGAAGATGAAGGTAGACTTCAATCAGGTATTCGCACTCACTGAGAATAAGAAGTAAATAAGGAAGAGCGATGCTGGGAGCTGAAGGGGTTGTCTCCCTCAGCTCTGAGTAAATACTATCGCTCAGACTTTTATTTCTTGCCTTACCATTAAGCATGGTTCTTTGGGACAGACTACAAGCGTGGAAACCCGTCTCCTACTTCTCTAAAGGTAGGAGATGGCTAATTCTGCTCTTCTGTATTCTCCTTTCTGCTGTGCTTTGGCTGATCCAATCGATGGACGCCACTTACACTAAAAAGGTAAGGATTGAGGTGGAACCACCTACCCTGCCGCTAAAATTTGCCATAGATAACCAAAGTGGGATACCTCCAGCAATAGAAGTAGCAATCACAGCGCGCGGTGATGAATTGCTCTCGTACACGCTCGAAGGGCTGTTCTCAAAGGCGCCAGTGCTTAAGCTCGCTATCGATACGATGATGCTAACCTCCGATGGAGGCTACATGAGCATTGGAAATGAAGAACTGCTTAGGCAGATAAGGAATACCAATGAGCTATTCGACAACTACTTCGACAATGGCACCAACGCACAGATTAGACTCTTCCCAGACTTCGTCTCTTTCTCCTATGCACCACTAGTAGAAAAGCAGATTGGGGTATTTTTCGGAGGTCAAATAAATCTAGGAGAGGAGAGCAATCGTATGCTAGTAGACTTAGACATGCAGCCAGAAATAGTAACAGCATACGGGCTTGCCACCTCTATTGATAGCCTGATTAGGACACAAGGGCTAGTCAGTACGGATCCTAAACCTTTGGTAGTAAGGGAGGATAGTGTAAGCTACCACAAGGTGGCTCTGGTAAGTCCTCATGGAGTGCGACTGACGCCCGACTCCGTGACCATCAAAACAGTGGTAGCACCGCTCCGTTATAATACTTTTGTGATTACCGACATCCAGGTTCGGAACCTGCCAGAGGGGTACAATATCAGGCTTTTCCCATCAGCCATAAAGGTTACATTCCTTGCGGTAAGCAGTGTATCTATTGGAGATATCTCCAACCAACTACACCCCTATGTAGATATAGATGAACTTACTGAGGGGACGAAGAAGCTCAAGCTACATTTGCCTAATATCCCGAAGCAGGTACAGATGCTACAGATGGAGCCTGATGCGGTAGAATATCTAATAGAGCAACAGTGATGGGAAAGGTCATAGGGATATGTGGGCTAATAGGTTCAGGAAAGAGTGTGGTAAGAGAGGCGCTTACAACACTATACGATATCCCTTGCTTTGATTCCGACTCCGTAGCTAAGGGGGTGTATTTCGACGCCTTGGTGATTGGGGAAATAGAGAGCCAGCTAGGGTTTTTGCCTATCGATAGAGGTCTATTGAATAAAGGACGACTTAAGGAGACACTTTCAAACCCTCGACGAAAAGCAATCCTAGAGGATATCGTACATAGAGCCGTAGCACGGGAGTTCGAAAAGTGGAGAAGCGAACAGGGCACCCAATGGGTGGGTATTGAGAGCGCAATTCTCTTTACATCGGGATTCTATCGTCTGTGCGATACTACTCTCGCAGTAGAAGCGCCTGAGGAGGTAAGGTTCCAAAGGGTGCAACAGAGAGATAGTGAGCGGAGTATAGATGAGTTTAGGCAGATCGAAGCCATCCAAGAGGAGGAGGGCAGACGCCAAAGGGGGGAAGCAGATATTAAGATAGATAATAGTGGGACAAGCTCCATCACTCGGGCAATAGAAGCCCTATGGGAGCGTTTAATAAATTATAAGGACAAATGATGAAGCTAACTGATGTAATCTCTATCTCTGGTAAGCCAGGGCTATTTAAGTTGATCAATCGTACCCGTGCACCATTTACGGCTGAGGACTTGGAGAGTGGTCGCAAACAACCGCTCTTTGCACGTGATAATATCGTATCTCTAGCTGATATCTCTATCTACACCGAAGAGGGCGACAAGCCTTTGGCAGAAGTATTTGAGGAGATTAAGGCTAAGTACCCAGAGATAGTTGCCGATGAAGCAGCAATCATTGCGGATAAGACAAAGCTACGAGGCTGGATGGCGGAGGTGCTTCCTATCTACGATAAGGAGCGTGTGCACGATAGCGACATCAAGAAGCTGGTGAAGTGGTACAACATCCTGAGGAAGGCTGGTATGGAGGCTTTCGTAGTACAAGAGGATGATCAAACTACGGCACAAGAATAAATGATTAGGCGAAGCCAGTGTCACGTGTGTGCACTGGCTTCTTTACAAATATAAAAACACAAGACGAGGAGAGCTTAGATGGAAGAGTTGAAGCATGAGTGTGGTGTAGCAATGGTACGGCTACGTAAACCCCTAACCTACTACCAAGAGAAGTATGGCACTTGGCGCTACGGACTCAATAAGATGTACTTATTGATGGAGAAGCAACACAATAGAGGTCAAGATGGTGCAGGTATCTCTTGTGTAAAGCTTACTGCCCCTACTGGTGAGGAGTATATGTATCGTGAGCGTGCTCTGGGGAACACTGCTATCACCGAGATATTTGGTGCGGTAGAGAAACATATTCAGACTTTTTCGCAAGAGAAACAAGCAGACCCCAATTTCGCTCAGACACATATCCCATATGCTGCGGAGTGCTACATGGGACACCTACGTTACGCAACACAAGGTAAGCAGGAGATTCACTACGTTCACCCAATGCTGAGACGTAATAACTGGAGGGCAAAGAGCTTGGCACTCTGTGGCAACTTCACGCTCACCTCTGTCGATAAAATCTTCGATGAGATTACCTCTGTAGGACAGCACCCAAGGAGTAATTCTGATACCCATATTATCCTTGAGCAACTAGGACACAGACTGGATAGAGAAGTAGAACATAAGTTTAGGGAAAGTAAGAAGAAAGGACTTGAGGGCATGGATATTACCCATGACATTGAGTCTAGAATAGATATGACTACCCCCCTTAAGGAGTGTGCCCCTCTATGGGATGGCGGCTACACAATGTGCGGTCTGACGGGTAGTGGAGAGATGTTTATGCTGCGTGACCCTTGGGGTATAAGGCCAGCATTCTACTACTACGACGATGAGATTGTAGTATGCGCTTCGGAGCGAGCAGTGATACAGACGGTACTCAATGTATCAGCAGAACAAGTACACGAGCTTGACAGAGGCGATACCCTAACAATAGACAAGACTGGCGCGAAGATACAGGTAAGCAACATCCTACCCAAGAGAGAAAATAAGGCGTGTTCCTTTGAGCGCATCTACTTCTCCCGTGCTTCGGACCAAGATATTTATAAGGAGCGTAAGAAGCTAGGCGAACAGCTTGTCCCTGATGTACTCAAGGCTATTGATAATGATATAGAGCACTCTGTCTTCTCCTTCATTCCCAACACAGCAGAAGTATCGTACTTCGGTATGATAGAAGGGATGGAGCGGCACTTCAATAAGTATAGGGCTGAGCTTATCACCAATAACCCCAACATGTCTAAAGAGGAGGTTTTCGAGCTTTTAGATAAGAGAGTTCGCTCTGAGAAAGTAGTGATCAAGGACATCAAGTTACGTACATTTATCTCTGAAGGAGCGAGCCGTACCGACCTCGCGCAGCATGTCTACGATATTACCTATGGCACAGTAGAAAAGGGGGTAGACAATCTTGTTGTTATCGATGATAGTATTGTGCGCGGGACCACCCTCAAGGAGAGCATAATCAGCATCCTAGACCGGCTCAACCCAAAGAAGATTGTAGTCGTATCCTCTGCGCCTCAAATACGTTACCCAGACCACTATGGTATCGACATGAGTAGGATGAGAGAATTCGTCGCTTTCCTAGCTGCCATCGACCTTCTGCTTGAGCGCGGAATGGCGTATGTTATCCACGACACCTATAGAGCTATTATAGAGCATCTTCATACCCCTATGATTAAGGAACGTAACTTTGTCAAGGATATCTACCAACCATTTACCATAGAGGAGATTAATCATAAGATCGTTGAGCGTCTCAAGCCATCTTCTGTAAAGGCAGAAGTAGAACTCGTATTCCAGAGTCTTGAAGGGCTTCATACCGCTATCCCTGAGCATCCTGGGGATTGGTACTTCAGCGGAGATTACCCAACGCCAGGAGGTATGGAAAAGACCAATCTAGCCTATAAGCTGTACTACGAGCAAGATTTCAGAAAACTATAAATAGACAGACTAATAACACTATGAGAAAGAAGGGCGTACTCATCCTAAGCGATGGCACCCGATACGAGGGTGAAGTTATAGGAGCCAATATACAAGTAAGTGGAGAGGTGGTATTCAATACCGCTATGACGGGCTATACCGAAAGCCTCACAGACCCCTCCTATGCTGGTCAGATACTCGTAGAGACCTACCCTATTATAGGTAATTATGGGTTTCCTACAGAGGAGAAAAATCCAACTACAGGACTGACAAAGCTATGGGAGAGCGACAGCATACACCCCGTTGCATTCATCATGCACGACTATACCGATAAGTACAGTCACTGGAACGCCATGGAGAGCCTTGAGGAGGCGCTCAGTCGTCATGGCGTAGTAGGACTCACAGGTATCGATACCCGTGAGCTCACGAAGAAGCTCCGCAACGAAGGACCACTCCTTGGCAAAGTACTTATCGAGGGAGGGGAAGATATCGACTTTGTCAGCACAGACGAAGTTAATCTAGTAGCTCAAGCATCGACCAAGGAGGTAAAGCATTTCCAGAGCAGTGGGGATAAACACGCGGTGCTTGTAGATTGTGGTGTAAAGGAGAATATTATCCGCTTACTTCTAGAACGCGGTATCAATGTTACCCTAGTACCATGGGACTACGACTTCACCACAATGGAGTACGATGGTCTATTCATCAGTAATGGACCTGGTAATCCGAACCTATGTACCCCTCTCATAGAGCACGTACGAAAGGTTATCCAAGAGGGGAAGAAACCTGTGGCGGGTATCTGCATGGGCAACCAGATTATCGCTTTGGCTATAGGTGCCAAGGTAGCTAAGATGCCTTTTGGACACAGATCTGTCAATCAGCCAGTACAGATGGTAGGCACTAACAACTGCTACATCACGAGCCAAAACCACGGCTTCGCAGTAGACGATACACAGCTACCACAGGGCTGGCATCCCTACTTCCGCAACCTCAATGACGGCACCAACGAAGGACTCATTCACGAGAGTGGCAAGTATTTCTCTACCCAGTTTCATCCCGAAGCTAATGGAGGACCGCTCGATACAGAGTTTATCTTTGACGACTTTGCTAAGCTGATTGAGGCGGGAAAACCAGTTACATTGCATACTCAGCAACCCACTAATAGCCGTAAGAAGTACAATAAGGTACTAGTCCTAGGTTCAGGGGCGCTAAAGATTGGCGAGGCAGGAGAGTTTGACTACTCAGGTTCACAAGCCCTCAAAGCACTTCGTGAGGAAGGCATCTACACCGTACTAGTCAATCCTAATATTGCTACAGTACAGACCTCCAAGGGCGTCGCTGATGTGGTCTACTTCCTTCCAGTCACCCCTTACTTCCTCGAAAAGGTCATAGAGAAAGAGCGTCCCGACGGTATCTTACTTGCCTTTGGTGGGCAGACTGCTCTCAACTGTGGTGTAGCTCTTTACCAGAAGGGCATCCTTCAGAAGTATGGTGTAGAGGTTCTCGGAACACCTGTCCAAGCTATCATGGATACCGAGGATCGCGAACTCTTTGTGGAGAAGCTGGATCAGATAGACGTTAAGACTATCCAGAGCGAAGCCGTAGAAACCATCGAGGCAGCGCGTGCTGCGGCTCGAGAGCTAGGGTACCCAATTATTGTGCGTGCCGCTTATGCACTCGGAGGTCTTGGTAGTGGCTTTTGCGACAACGAAGAAGAGCTAAATGCCCTATGTGAAAAAGCCTTTGCCTTCTCTCCTCAAGTGCTCGTTGAGAAGAGCCTTAGAGGGTGGAAGGAGATAGAGTACGAAGTAGTGAGAGATAGATACGATAACTGTATCACTGTCTGCAATATGGAGAACTTCGACCCTCTCGGCATCCATACAGGCGAGAGTATCGTACTTGCTCCTTCACAGACACTGACCAATTCTGAGCACCAAAAGCTCCGTTCTATTGCCCTTCGGATTGTCCGCCATATCGGCATCGTAGGAGAGTGCAACGTACAGTACGCCCTCGACCCTAATAGCGAGGACTATAGAGTAATCGAAGTCAATGCACGTCTGAGCCGCTCCTCAGCTCTTGCCTCCAAGGCTACAGGCTACCCTCTTGCCTTTGTCGCTGCTAAGCTAGGTATGGGCTATGGCCTATTCGAGCTCAAGAATGCAGTCACCGAGACCACTTCCGCTTTCTTCGAACCAGCACTCGACTATGTAGTATGTAAGATACCACGCTGGGACCTCAGCAAGTTCCATGGCGTATCCCGAGAGATTGGGAGTAGCATGAAATCGGTCGGCGAGATTATGTCTATCGGAAGAACCATCGAGGAAGTTATCCAAAAGGGACTCCGTATGATTGGACAGGGTATGCACGGCTTCGTGGAGAACAAAGAACTAGTTATACCAGACGTACCAAAGGCGCTAAGCCAGCCTACCGACAACCGTATCTTTGTCATAAGCAAAGCCTTCCGCCTCGGATATTCTGTAGAGCAGATTCACGAGCTCACGAAGATAGACCTCTTCTTCCTCCACAAGCTGCGTAATATCATGGACACAGCCGAAGAGCTAGAAGCACTAAGAGAAATAACCCAAGTCCCTACCCCTCTTCTTCGCAAAGCCAAGGTACAGGGTTTCTCAGACTTCCAAATAGCCCGTGCACTATACGGTACAGATATCTCCGATATCGAGGCGCTTCAAGCCAAGGTGCGCGAGTACCGCAAGACTCATGGAGTAACCCCTGTAGTTCGTCAAATCGATACCATGGCAGGCGAGTATCCTGCACATACCAACTATCTCTACGTCACTTATGATGGCACTCAGCACGATGTAGACTTCGGGGTAGGCAATGATAGCGTAGCGGTACTTGGTTCTGGTGCTTACCGTATCGGTAGCTCAGTGGAGTTTGACTGGTGTGGAGTATCAGCCCTCAACACCATACGAGAGGTAGGATTGCGCTCAATAATGATAAACTATAACCCTGAAACCGTTAGTACCGACTACGATCTCTCAGATAGGCTCTACTTCGACGAACTCACCTTCGAGCGAGTACAAGACATATTGGATCTCGAACAGCCAATGGGTACTATTCTCTCCACTGGTGGACAGATTCCTAATAACCTTGCGATGAAACTCGATGCCATCAAAGCACCAATCCTAGGCACCCAAGCTAGGTATATCGATAATGCCGAGGATCGTCATAAGTTCTCCGCTATGCTCGATCGTCTTGGTATCGATCAGCCAGCATGGAAAGAGCTCACTACTCTCGATGATGTAGAGGATTTTGTACAAGAAGTAGGCTATCCCGTACTGGTACGTCCGTCTTATGTGCTCAGTGGTGCAGCCATGAACGTATGCTCCAATGGTGAGGAGCTAGAGCGATTCCTCAAGCTCGCAGCCAATGTATCCAAGAAGCATCCAGTAGTGGTCTCTAGCTTCCTACAAAATGCCAAGGAGATAGAGCTTGATGCAGTGGCAGACAAGGGCGAACTCGTAGCCTATGCTATCAGTGAGCATATCGAGTATGCCGGTGTCCATTCAGGAGATGCCACCATCCAGTTCCCAGCGCAGAAACTGTACATCGAGACCATCCGCCGTATTAAGCGTATCTCACGTGCAATAGCCAAGGAGCTACACATCTCTGGCCCATTCAACATCCAGTTCCTAGCAAGGGAAAATGAGATCAAAGTAATCGAGTGTAATCTCCGCGCTTCTCGTAGTTTCCCATTCGTAAGTAAGGTCTCCAACTATAATATGATAGACCTTGCAACCAAGATAATGCTAGGGAAGCCTTACGAAGCGCCTAGGAAAAACGCTTTCGACCTAGATCATGTAGGTGTAAAGGCGTCACAATTCTCCTTCACACGACTACAAAAAGCCGACCCAGTACTCGGCGTAGATATGACCTCTACTGGCGAAGTCGGTTGTATTGCTCGCTCTAGTGACGAAGCCATCCTACAAGCCATGCTATCTGTAGGGCATAGAATTCCTAAGAAAGCGGTACTCATGAGTAATGGAGGGCTCAAGCAAAAAGTTGCGCTCCTTGATAGCGCTAAGCTACTCCGTGAAAAGGGTTACACGATCTACGCTACAGAGGGGACGCACAACTTCCTCGCAGATAATGGCATAGAGAGTACCCTATGCTACTGGCCAAGCGAAGAGGGTACACCTCAGGCACTTGACCTCCTGCACCAAAAGGAAGTAGACCTTGTGGTGAATATCAATAAGAACCTCACCCCAGGAGAACTTACCAATGGTTACAAGCTCCGTAGGGCTGCCGTAGACCTCAATATCCCACTCATTACCAATGCTCGCTTAGCAAGCGCTTATATACACGCATTCTGTAGCATCCCTGAAGACAAAATCTCCATCACGCCATGGAGCGATTTTATCGATAACTAATACACAATAGCGTAGTTAAGGATTTCACCTCTATAGATTCGCTGCGGCATCTCTATAGAGGTGTTTTTATCGTGCACAAATAAAATATCCGACCAACAGGAAAATATAATTATCCCTCTCCTACCCTATAGGCTATGTGTATAAGGAAATCTGCACTAATGGGTTATAGTTTGGAATGGGGATTGGGTGAAATATTAACGCAGTATTCGCTAGCCTCCCCCCTCCCCCTTACCCCCTCCCCCCCGTAGTGCGGCTCTGCCGCACTACGGGGGGGAGGGGGACTTTATTTGTCGAGCTCCCTTTCCACGGTCTCGGGCTTCGCCCTCAACCGAGGCTACTGAAAACTACGCTAATGTGCTATATCATTAATATCAACACCCAAACTCCATACTCTCGGGCTACGCCCTCAACCGAGGTAACGAACACTGCGCTAATGTTATCTATTTCGGACTGGTTCAAGGGAGGACATTAGCGCAGTTTTCGCTAGCCACGCTTGAACTGAGGAGTGGAGCCTATGCCCCCAAACCCCCTAAAGGGGGCTTTCCCTTGCTCACAGGATGTACAAGCCCCCTTTAGGGGGTTTGGGGGCTAACTCTATCCACGGCCTCGGGCTACGCCCTCAACCGAGGTAACGAACACTGCGCTAATGTATTCTATTATTGTTCGTTATGAATGCTCCCGAACCCCAGCGGTGTCGTGGGGGTGCAGCCTTCTAACCGTAATCGCTCAGGCGAGCACCAGTTGTGGCTCGCGCTATCACCGAAATTTATTCCTAGGAATAAATTTATTTTTCTGTACAAATAAATATTTTTATTCCTAGAGATAAATTTATTTATTCCTAGGAATAAATTTGGCAGATTGCCGTCTCCAATAAAGGTACTCGCCGTCAAGTACTTGTGTAGAAGCGTAATGGCAAGAGGACGGATACAATTGTTCGAACGACCACTTGGGCTACACAAAAGTAATAGCCAGCTAGGGCACTTCTTCCAATGGTTATCGTTACTCTTCCACCCCACACAAGTACCGAGGCCCACTACCTCAAGTATGGGATTTGGCTAATCCGAGGGAACAATGCCCAGTATTCTAAGGAAAAATAGGTAGATTTGTAGAGAGATAGGAGGGAGCGACTGCATTACGAAGTAATCACACATATATAATATACAAAAGATATTTCATACTATGGCTATCGAAAATGCGCTGAGCCTCAAGGCGGCTGACAATCTGAGGATTTTGGCACTCTCTATGGTAGAGCGTGCTAAGTCGGGACACCCAGGTGGAGCAATGGGCGGTGCGGACTTTGCCCATATCCTCTTCTCCGAGTATATGGTTTATGACCCTGAGCAACCAGAGTGGATTGCTAGAGATCGTTTCTTCCTCGATCCTGGGCATATGAGTCCAATGCTCTACGGAGTACTTGCGATGACCGGCAGGTTTACAATGGAGGAGCTGATGAACTTCCGTCAGTGGGGGAGCCCTACACCAGGGCACCCAGAGCTAGATATCACTCGTGGTATCGAAAACACCTCAGGTCCTCTAGGTCTTGGACATACGATGGCTGTAGGTGCTGCTATTGCTGCCAAGAAGATGGCTGCAAGGTTTGGCGAAGATCTTATGCGGCAGCGTATCTTTGCCTTCATCTCCGATGGTGGTGTACAGGAAGAGGTATCTCAGGGCGCTGGGCGTATTGCAGGGCACTTGGGCCTCGATAATCTCGTAATGTTTTATGACGCCAATAACGTACAGCTCTCTACCAAGGTATCCGAAGTGATGACCGAGGATGTGGCGATGAAGTACCGCGCATGGAATTGGGAGGTTATCGAGATCAATGGTAACGACCATAATGAGATTCGTAAGGCGCTAGACCAAGCCATTGCTGTAAAGGGTAAACCAACACTAATCATTGGGCACACCGTGATGGGTAAAGGTATGCTCTCTCCTGAGAATGAATGCTTCGAAGGTCTTGTAAAGACTCATGGGCAGCCTCTTTCTGCAGCAGGTGGTGGTGTAGCTGAGACCATTAAGAGCCTTGGCGGCAATCCAGAGCAGCCTTTTGTCATCTTTGACGAAGTTCAAGCTCTGTACGATGCTCGTAAGGAAGAAATCAGAAAAGAAGCTGCCAATTGGCAGGCACAATACAGAGACTGGAGCAAGGCTCATGCAGAGGATGCACGTGAACTAGAGCGCTGGATTAGCCTAGACACCAGCTTCCTAGACTGGAAAAGCATAGAGCAAAAACCCAACGATGCTACACGCAATGCATCAGCTAAGTCGCTTGGCTTCCTCGCAAAGAATCTGCCTAATATGATTGTAGCCAGTGCCGACTTGTCCAACTCCGACAAGACAGATGGCTTCCTCAAGGAGACCAAAATGATTACCAAGGACGACTTTAGCGGTGCTTTCTTACAGCCAGGTGTCTCTGAGCTTACCATGGCTGCGGTATGTATCGGTATTGCGCTACACGGTGGATTCCATACTGCTTGTGGTACGTTCTTCGTATTCTCAGACTATATGAAGCCTGCAGTGCGTATAGCAGCACTAATGGAGGTGCCTATTCGATTTGTATGGACACACGATGCTTTCCGCGTAGGAGAGGATGGACCTACCCACGAACCAGTGGAGCAAGAGGCACAGATCCGTCTCATGGAGAAGCTAAAGAACCACAGTGGCAAACCTTCTACCATGGTGCTTCGTCCTGCTGACGTATATGAAACAACTGTAAGTTGGCAGATGGCGATGGAGAATAAGTCTACGCCTACAGCTCTTATTCTCTCTCGACAAAATGTAGAAGACCTCCCCAATAACGACTACAGCCAAAGCCTCCGTGTAAGGCAGGGTGGCTACCTCACACAGAAGGTAGAGCAGCCCGATGTAGTGCTCGTAGCTACTGGTTCGGAAGTTTCTACGCTGGTTGCTGGTGCAAAGCTACTTGCAGAAGAGGGTATCAAGTGCAACATTGCTTCTATCACTAGTGAAGCTATTTTTAGGCTACAGCCTGAGGCTTATCAGGCTGAGGTACTCCCAGAGGGTCTACCACGTTTTGGTCTTACTGCTGGTTTGCCAGTAAACCTAGAGGGATTGATACCTCATGGCACTGGCAAGATATGGGGGCTTGAGAGTTTCGGCTTCTCTGCGCCCTATAAAGTACTGGACGAGAAGCTCGGCTTTTCGCCAGATAACGTGAAGAATCAGGTGAAGCAACTACTTAAGAAGTAAGCTATGGAAATTAAGAGCATAGGACTGGCTTGCGACCACGCTGGCTACGAAATCAAAGAGGTTGTGCGCAAATACTTGCAGGAGACCTATCCCGACACTCTAGTAGTGGACTATGGCACCCTAGTAAATGAGCGTGTAGATTATCCCGATTATGCACACAAGCTCGGATATGCTATCGATAAGGGTGAAGTACAATGGGGTGTGGCTGTTTGTGGTTCGGGCAATGGCATCTCCATGGCGCTAAATAAGCATCCTCATGTGCGTGCGGGACTCTCATGGAATACGGAGCAGGCTCACCTCACTCGTCAGCACAATAACGCCAATGTACTGAGTATCCCTGGACGATTTGTGAGTGACGAAGAGGCAAAAGCAATAGTACAGGAATTCTTCTCAACCGAGTTTGAGGGTGGTAGGCATACAGACCGAGTAGCCAAGATACCACTTCATGACTAAGATAGTGGAGTACCACAATTGATGTGGTTCCACGGAGTTATCAAGTGTGGGGTCGCAACAATTGTGGCTCCACACTTGTTCTATATAGCGATGAAAGATAAGATATTATTTCCCGACTTTACTCATAGAAAGCCTGACCTCCTAGCACAAAATGTGAGGACAGAGGCTGAGCAGTTTAGGTCGGAGATTGAGGAGATTAGGGTGTGCCAAGAGGCACCTACATTTGAGAATACAATATTGGCACTTGAGGAGGCTGGCAAGGGACTTGACCTCGCATCTTCGGTATTCTTCAACCTACTTAGCTGTGATGCTGACGATAGGTTGATGGAACTTTCTCAAGAGCTTACACCACTGCTTACCGATATCAGCAACGAGGTAGGAATGGATAGCCTGCTTGCAGAGCGAGTAAGAGTAGTCTATGAGGAGCACATGGATACCCTCAGTGCTATAGACAAACGACTCACATTCCGAACGTACGAAGGCTACCAAAGGGGTGGAGCCTATCTCGATGAAGCTACTAGAAAGCAGCTGAAGGAGCTAAGGAAGGAGCTAAGTATGGCGACCCTCTCTTTCGGGCAGAATGTGCTAAAGGAGCAGAATGCCTATACCCTACAAGTTACGGAAGGAAAGACAATAAAACGTCTGCCAACTTCGGCACTGGAATCTGCCAAGAAACTGGCTCAGGAGCACGGTAAAGAGGGGTGGCTTTTCGATCTCAGTATGCCATCGTATAGTGCAGTCCTGAAGTATTGTGACGACCGCTCTATCCGCCAGCAAATATATATGGGGCGCGCTACCCTTGGCATGGATAGGAAGAAGGAGACCTGTAATATAGACCTGGTCTATAGAATTGCCACCATCCGCTATCAGATAGCACACTTACTGGGTTTCGATAGCTTTGCCGATTATCGTCTGAGCACTAAAATGGCTAAACAACCATCTCATGTACTAAGCATGCTAGATGAACTCCGAGAGGCATATACCCCATTGGCTCAAAAAGAAATAGCGGAGGTCACAGAAGGGGTATCGGACTTACAGCCTTGGGACTGGAGCTATCTCGCGGAGAAGTACCGCCAGAAGCACTTAGAGTATGATGAGGAGCAGACCAGACCTTTCTTTGAACTAGAGAGCGTGGTGAGGGCTATGTTTGACCTCGCTAGCGATTTGTACGAACTAAAGATAGAAGAGACTGAGGAGCTAGTGCCCTACCGTCCTGAGGTGAAAGTGTATAGGGTTAGTGCGCACAATCAGTTGGTTGGCACCCTACTCTGTGACTTCTTCCCACGAAAAGGCAAACGCTCGGGAGCATGGATGACCAACTTTGTGGAGGCTTACGGTGAGGTACGCCCTGTGGTAAGTCTGGTGATGAACTTTACGCCAGCCACTGAGAGCCAACCTTCTCTCCTAACGCACGATGAGGTAACTACGCTATTTCACGAGTTTGGGCACGGTCTGCATGGGTTACTCACCCAAGTACCTTATGCTTCGCTAAGCGGAACTAATGTAGTACATGATTTTGTGGAGCTACCATCGCACTTCAATGAGAACTGGGCAAGGCAACCAGAGTTTATCCGAACTTTCGCAAGGCACTATAAGACTGGCGAACCTATCTCCGACGAACTACTGGAAGCAATCAAGCGCAATACGCTCTTCCTAGAGGGATACGCTTGTATCCGTCAGCTCGGCTTCGGCTATCTGGATATGCTGTGGCACTCAAATAACCCTGAAAGCCTGCCACAAGATATTGAGGAACTAGAGCGAGCAGCATATAAGGAGGTTACACTGCTCCCTCATGTGGATGGTACGAGTGTTAGCACTGCCTTCTCTCATATCTTCAATGGAGGGTACGCTGCTGGTTATTATGGTTATAAGTGGGCTGAACTACTAGAGGCGGACGCCTTTGAGGAGTTTCTAAAGCATGGACTACGTGACCACGAGACCTCGATGCGCTTCAAGCGAGAGATACTAGAGCGAGGCGATGCAGACGAACCTGAAGTTCTTTACCATAACTTCAAGGGTAGAGCTGCGACAATCGAAGCACTTAAGCGTCGCTCAGGACTCATCCAATAATAGATTATAATAGAATTTACAAAACTAAACACCCCCTATGAGAAATAACCCTATTACACAGTTGCTTGGCATAGAATACCCTATCATCCAAGGCGGTATGGCTTGGACTAGTGGGCACAAGCTAGCTGCAGCTGTAAGCAATGAAGGAGGGCTGGGAATACTCGGTGCCGGGACGATGTACCCTGATCAGCTTCGTGAAGAAATTCGCAATACGAGGAAACTCACCGATAAGCCTTTTGGCGTAAACCTCCCCCTGAACTACCCCAATATAGACGAACACATGGGTATCATCGTAGAGGAGAATGTGCGTGTGGTCATTACCTCGGCAGGGAATCCAGCAACCTGGACTGCTCATCTGAAGGAGCATGGCATTAAGGTACTTCACGTAGTGAGTAGCTCAAAATTTGCTAGAAAGGCAGAGTCTTGTGGCGTGGATGCAGTGATTGCTGAGGGATTTGAAGCAGGCGGACACAATGGCAGAGAGGAAACGACCACGATGTGCCTTATCCCCGCCGTGCGTAGTGCGATCTCCATACCCCTTGTAGCAGCAGGAGGTATTGCCTCGGGAAGCTCGGTAATAGCGGCTCTTGCCCTTGGTGCCGATGGCGTTCAGATAGGAACGGCATTCGCACTTACGGAGGAGAGTACATGCCATCAGAACTTCAAGGAACACTGTATCGGTTTGAGCGAAGGAGAGACCAGGCTAATGCTCAAGAAGCTTATCCCCACTCGACTTGCTAAGGGAGGTTTTACTACTCAGGTAGCAGAAGCCGAGTCTATTGGTGCAACAAAGGAAGAACTAACCGCATTGCTTGGGCGGGGAAGGTCTAAGAAAGGCATGTATGAAGGTGACCTTGAGGAAGGAGAACTAGAGATAGGACAAATCGCTTCCACCATAGATAAGATTCTCCCAGTACGTGAAGTAATGAATGATATCCTAAGGGAAGCCAAAGAAGTACTTCGAAATCTTGGAAGGCTATCAATCTAAACTATTTATATATTATTGTTTATGTATATCTTGACTTACTACGATAACGATCGTGACTATCCATGGCTCTGCTTCGATACGATAGAAGATGGTAGGGCATTCCTCGCTAAGCTCCACGGCTACGAGTATACTTCTGACGAAGAAGGAATAGATAGTGAATGGCTGAATGTAGGTGCTTTGCCCGACTATGAGGGCGTTGAATTTAAGGGGAACATAGTACCAATAAGCCGATTTACGTTTAAGGACACTGAGAAGGTCCAGCTATTCTTCGCTGAGCTAGCCAACCTTAGTATTCCCAATCAAGGGCTAATCCAAGGCGCTACCACTATAGATGCTTATAGCATCCCTAACGAAGAGATAAAGACGTATGTAGAGACTCGGGAAAAGACTTACAACCTTGTAAAAACTATTCTTGAAGAGAGACGTATACAGGCTGAACGAGCCTATCATGGTTCAGAAGATGGTGAAGCTATCATCTATAGAAAAGAGAATAAAGAGGACTGGCACTTCCTCTTTCATCTTGACCCTTGTTCTCTTAAACTTTACAATGAAGGCGAAAAGGCTATCCGACAGTATATAGATAGTCTATTAGACGAGCAATAATTCTCCTCCCTAAAATCTCCTCTATAGAATAGGACCTTTACCCTACTATAGAGGAGATTCGTCATAAAATAAGGAGTGGGTACATAGCCACGTGATGACTACTACACCCACTCCT
The DNA here is from genome assembly GCF_018206105.1 of Porphyromonas levii. NCBI lineage: Bacteria > Pseudomonadati > Bacteroidota > Bacteroidia > Bacteroidales > Porphyromonadaceae > Porphyromonas > Porphyromonas levii. The sequence goes on along the minus strand of NZ_JADRGN010000039.1, from coordinate 2,435 downwards.
AAGAGTAGACTATCCTAACACCAAAAGGCAGAAGATGCAAGGATAGCAGCTCCATTGCAGTGTGCACGTGACGCCGTATTTCTTCACAGACATACGCTCGCCTGATGATCTAAACACCACATTGTAGTAACTTAGCCTTCTTCACAATTGCGGTCAAAGAAAGGGAAAAACGACTTGACTAAGCCTATCTGTGGCACCTCTCCAACCCTCGAGAGAGATACAAATGCACATGGAAGGCAGGTTTTCTGACTCGTCTCCGAAATATAGCCCCTTCCCATAGGTAATACACCTACAGTGGATAATGCTATACCCGTTATATAAGACTCACAGCAGCGGGACTGTACAGGATTCGCACCTGTTTCCCTTTTACCCTTGCAGACGAATGCCTACAAAAGCACCTTCAAGTGCAAAGATACAATAATCCTTGAATATTTGAATAAAACAATAGGAAAGTTTATACACATAATCCAATACACCCCAACAATAGACCACCCATAGAGGTTATAACCCTATTAGTAATCCAATTATTTGGTACCTTTGTAACAAGTGTTCAGTATTTGAATGGTAAGAAAGATGGAAACAATCAAAACAATATATAAAATAGGTCACGGTCCCTCCAGTAGTCATACAATGGCGCCTCGAAGAGCAGCAGAAATGTTTGCTAAGAGGTTTACCGGAAGCCGACCAAATGGATTTAGGGTTCACCTATATGGTTCTCTTGCCGCTACGGGAAAAGGGCACATGACAGATGTCGCTATCTTGGATGTGCTTGAGAAAATAGCTCCTACTAAGGTGCTATGGGAGCCAACAATTGTACCCGAATTTCATACCAATGGTCTACTATTCGAAGCGATTGGAGAGGGAGATAAGGTTATCGACTCATGGGAAGTATACAGCATAGGTGGCGGTTCGCTTGCCAATAAAGACTTCGACGAGAGCCGCAATGCAAAGATCTATCCGCACTCTACACTGGTAGAGATAATGAACTATTGCTATCAAGAGCGTATCACCTACTGGGAGTATGTAGAGCGCTTTGATGATCCATCGGTATGGAGTCATCTAGCGGACGTATGGCAGGTAATGAGATCCGCAGTGGAGAGAGGTCTAGTAGCTGAGGGCATATTGCCTGGAGGGCTTAATCTGCGTCGCAAAGCTGGGGAATATTTGATTCGTGCCAAGGGGTACAATAGTAATGTGAGTACGCGAGGATTGGTATACGCCTATGCTCTTGCTGTATCGGAGGAGAATGCTGCCGGAAATATTGTGGTTACAGCGCCTACTTGTGGTTCCTCAGGAGTCATGCCTGCTGTGCTCTACCACCTTCAGACCTCCAGGGATTTTCCCGATCGTATGATACATAGAGCGCTCGCAACGGCTGGACTATTTGGTAATATCGCTCGTACCAACGCCTCTATATCAGGTGCCGAAGTGGGTTGCCAAGGAGAGGTAGGCGTAGCATGCTCTATGGCAGCAGCAGCAGCCAACCAACTTTTTGGAGGAAGCCTCAATCAGATAGAGTACGCAGCTGAGATGGGACTAGAGCATCACCTGGGACTGACCTGCGACCCTATTTGTGGATTAGTACAGATACCTTGTATAGAGCGAAACGCTTTTGCCGCTGCCCGTGCCCTTGATAGCAACACCTACTCTACGCTCTCCAATGGATTCCACAGGGTCAACTTTGATCAAGTTGTCGAGGTGATGAAGCAAACCGGCCATGATCTCCCAAGCCTATATAAAGAGACCTCGGAGGGCGGACTCGCTACAAACTATTGTGTCTTCCCATAATCACAGCGACATATAACAAAAAGGGCTAACTCTACGTGCAGAGTTAGCCCTTTTATATTGATTGTTATCTTTCAGATAAGCCATCAAATGAAATCATGGTAGCGCCCTAAAGATATCAATTATTGAAGATAATCCCTCACACATCGGAGTTTAAAACCTGGGATAGGAGAAGTAGGTTGAGAATGCTGATCCTGAAAAGAATTTCTCTGTCTCTGCAATGCCACACCACGATCAGTCCCAATAAAGGCTCTAGGATCATTTGCGAGATCTGTTCCAGCAGCATTTGAGTAAAATGTGGATGACCAGACTTGAAGAGGTTTTGCCAAATACTGTTTGTCAACAGCACCATTATAATAGTCTTGAGAGGCATATGTCCCCACCAACTTATACTGAGCCATGAGTTGAAGCTCTCTCTGATTAGGCACACGCCATGTCCCTCTATCTCTACCATCAGGATCCTCAGTATACGAAGAACATCCTGATACGTTGTTCCTCTCATTCCATTTAAATCCCTTATTAATCCCATTCATATAAGTACAAAAACCCTTAGCAACCTGAAACTTAGAAGCAGCACGATTGAAAGGGCTTCGCTCTGAGTGTGGAGGATACTCTCCTGTCAGCCTGTCAGTGTTAACATCTCTATATAT
>NZ_JADRGN010000038.1:0-20263 GCF_018206105.1 Porphyromonas levii | reverse complement strand
TGAATACCATAACATTCCATTTCTTTTTCCAATATTGGAAAGGTATCGTTCCCTCCCTGGAAACTTATCTTTCCAACGTTGGAAAGATAAGTTTCCAACGCTGGAAAATCTGGTATCAATACATTGAGACTACAAGTAGATTACCTGCTCTAGCACGACCGTCCTATTAAAAGGCTTGAAAGTATAGGAAACAGAAAGCCCCGCACCGATAGATGACCGATGCGGGACTTTCTGCTCCTATTGTTCGCTCTGTTATCTCAGAATATCTAGGGCGCGATGGAGCGCCTTGATGAATAAGTCTATCTCTTCTTTCGTATTGTAAAGAGCAAAGCTTACTCTAGCTGTACCCTCGATGCCAAGGCTCTTCATAAGTGGCTGTGCGCAGTGGTGACCTGTTCGGATAGCAATCCCTTGCTGATCAAGCAACACTCCCAAATCGTACGGATGGACGCCCTCTACGAGGAAACTAATCACGGCCTCCTTTTGAGGAGCTGTACCATATATCTTTAGTCCTTCTATCTGTAGCATTTGCTCAGTAGCATATCGGAGCAATTCCTCTTCATGTAGTAAGATCTCATCCATGCCGAGTGTCTCTAAGTATTTGATACTAGCAGAGAGCCCCACACTGCCAATAAAATCGGGCGTGCCCGCCTCGTACTTATAGGGAAGTTCATTGTAAGTGGTTTCCTCCCAGCTTACATGCTGGATCATCTCTCCTCCTCCATGATAGGGTGGAAGCTTATCAAGCCATTCCCTCTTGCCATAGAGGATTCCGATTCCAGTAGGGCCATAAATCTTATGCCCAGAGAAAGCGAGGAAGTCTACATCCAACGCCTGCACATCTATCTTACGGTGCGCAATAGCTTGGGCTGCATCGATAAGTACAGGTATTCCTTTACTATGAGCGAAGGCAATCACCTCCGCCACAGGATTGATCGTACCCATTACATTGGATGCGTAACAGATAGAAACGAGTTTGGTGCGCTCACTCACCATACTACGGAACACCTCCATATCCATAACCCCCTCTTGGGTAAAAGGAACTGCCCTAAGCTTGATACCTCTAGATACGCCTTGCAATTGCCAAGGTACAATATTACTGTGGTGCTCCATCCCAGAGACGATAACTTCATCGCCACTTTGCATCTGGCTTGAGCAAAAGATACTCGCTACCATATTGATACCCTCGGTTGTTCCTCTGGTGAATAGCACCTCGGCGGGTTCTCGAGCATTGATGAAGCGAGCAATATGTGCTCTTGCTTCCTCGTGGGCTGCTGTAGCTTGTTGGCTAAGGGTATGTACCCCCCTATGGATATTGGCGTTACGATGTTCGTATGCCTCCCGCTCAGCATCTATCATCTGCCGTGGCTTTTGCGCCGTTGCAGCGTTATCAAAGTAAACCAATGGATACTTGCCTTTTATAGTCGTAGATAATATAGGGAAGTCTGCCCTTACTTTATCAATATTATATGCCATACTTATTTAGAATTTAGTATATGATGCACCATGCCCGCATAGATACCAGCCGTCTCTGTCCTTAGGCGTTCATCGCCAAGGGCAACTGGCTGAAAACCTTTTGCCATAGCTAGAGCTACCTCTTCGGGGGTGAAGTCTCCCTCTGGTCCGATTAGGAAGCTAGTATCAAGCCCCTTTCGGAAAAGCTCCGTGATGTATCGTTTCTCCATCTGCGCTCCACAGTAACCGATAAATCGCCCTTCATAGAGGTCGCTTTGGAGATATTCCTTCATAGAACCATACAGACGTAATTCAACGGTAGAGAGCTTCTCGGACTGTTTCATCGCAGATACCATGACGCGCTCCATACGCTCCATATTGACCTTCCGGCGAATGGTGCGATCGGTAATCACAAGTGATAGCCGCTCCAAGCCGACTTCCGTTAGCTTTTCAAGAGCGAGTTCTATCCTTTCAATATTCTTGGTAGGTGCTATTGCTAGCTCGAGCCGTGGGCGTGAGAGCTGTAGCTCATTTATCAACTGTACGCCTTCTAAAGCGGGCTCTTTTACCGACGAACCCACCAATGTAGCACTATAGAGATGCCCTCTGCCGTCAGTGATATAAACTTCATCCCCTGCCTTGAGCCGCAATACTCGGAAGGCATGGTTCGCCTCTTCCTCGCCCAACCTTTGGGTAAGCAGTAGGTCTGGCTCAAAAAAGTAGGGGGGCTCCTCGGTTACTTGTTTATGCTTCTTCATCTTCCTTCATTTTGATAATATCAGTAAACCTTTGTGCCCACTCGTACTTCTCGAGCGCTACCACCTGCTCTCGAAGTTCCTCCAAATCCTTTCGGGAGAGCGATTGTGCGAGCTCCTCATTGGTTAGCTCAGAGATTAAAGCTTCGTTGTCTTCCTCCTGCTTAATCAACATCAGCAGAATCTCTGAGTAGTCGAACTGATCTGGAGCATCAACATCGAGGTATTTCTTCACCGCCTGTAAGGCATTGGCCAACGACTTACGCCTCATCACTCGCTCCTCAGCAAGTATGGGCAGATGCTGGGTGAAAGCAAAGATAACTGCCAAATGCTCAGGGAGCCGATAGTATGCCACCTCGCCAAAGTCAGATAAAGTATGAACCCATGCTTCCGTCTTTCCCGACTCCCCGAGACGAAGTATCACATTGCGCAGATAGATTCCCACGACCGACTGATAGTCCTCTATCGCATCGATATCTAGCTTCACACTGAGCATCGTTGCCTGGATCATCAGTTTATATTGCCCTATCAAAGCTCTGGGAATAGCAATATCCAATTGGTAGCTCTCTTTAGAGCCTACACTCTGGAATACCATATCCATGCCCACTACTTTACCATTCACGCCATAACCTTGGAGTTTCTCAAACTCTAGCGATAGCAATGGTTCATGGGTAATATCATCCCTCCGCTCGAACAATTCTCGGATATCACTCATCTCTATCCTCCAATTCCTTTAGCACCGCAGCCCACTCGTAGTTTTCGTTCTTTATAGCCAACACACGAAGCAGAGAATGCTCCTCTGGAGAGAAGTTGGCAATCGCACGCTTCAAGTCCTCATCCATAGGACTCTCAGGTTTATTTCCCGCTATTATCTCATTACCAATGTCTGCCGGAGAGATACTTTTGCCCCTCTTTTCATTAGGTGCACTAGTGGGCTCTCCCCTATTCACCCTCACTGCTGATGCTGTAGACTCAAGGAGTTTCTGCTCCACAAGTATGGGCAGATTATGGCTCATTGCCGTTAGAATACCATTGGGAAGAGAGACTCTAAAGCTATTCTCTTCCCCATTCTTATCTCTATAGACCAGATAGGGACGAGCACCCGACTTACCCTGATAGATATGTAGTGTCTGAAGCTTTGTTTCGCTCATCAGCTCATAGAAGTTGCTCATCTCGAGAAGGGTGTCATTCATACCCTCATAAAGCTGAGTAAGCTTGGCAAAATAGATAGGAGCCACAGCAGGTGCCACTCCTACAGGATATATCATCTGCTCACCATTAGGCAAACGATATTTATCATCCTCTACGGGGATCAACAGTAGCACCATAGCATCGGGCGAACTCTGCGAGCTCCCAAATCCATCCAACTTCATCGGCACCAGTACACGCCCTTCTTCGCCAGTCTCTTTCATATCATCTCCTCACGTTTTATGAGCTACAAATATAACCATTTCTAGCCATAAAGTGTTCGTAGTAGCCGTCTAGTCTCCCGAGATAGCCTTGCCTATAAGCTGGAAGAGGTAGATTATCCCACCCACGAGATTGACAGAAGCGACTGGCTCCATCCGATGAGAAAAGGGGTTATAGTTATAATTTATCCCCACGCTAATAGGACCAGCACCAGGTATATTATATCCTACCCCTCCACCAAAGCCGTATGCGTAAGGTCCGGTAAGCATAGGCATCTGATTGAGATTAGCGAAGAGCTTCTGACGAGCGGCAAACCCCTCTCCGTATGCAAAGACACCGCTTGGGGTGATGTATTGCAGTCGCAAACTGGCATTGAGCGACTGGTGCATGAGATGAGGCTGATAAGCATTTTGCCCTAGAGCTAGCCCAGTACGTAGCTGTGCTTTGAACCGTTCGGAGATATTGAAAGAGGCAGTCACCGATGGTGCCACAAACCGAGAGCCCATCAGCTGCCCAGCTACAACAGAGGGCTCAATACTCATCCAATCATTGACCTTATAACTGGCTCCGATATTGGCTACTAATCCTGGGGTCTGTGCTGGAATAAATGGGAGCTGTGACGGTGCACCAATGATAGAGTTAATAGAAAGATTCGGTGTAATATGAAACTCTTGCGACATCACCTCGCCCAGCGTAGTCTCGAGTGTCCGTGGTACTTCTATCTCCAAGGTAGAGCTGAGCCCACTAATCTGCAACTCCCTATCCAATCGACTACCATCAAAACTGAGTACTCGAGGTATATCAAGCGGCTTCAGTCCCTCTAGTTTGAGTGGCTTTACCAACTTCATGGTTGCTTTCTCTACCCCTGTCTTGGGCGCGATAAGCACGCTCCTATCTATTCTCAACGTATCTGCCAGCGATAGCTCCTGTACCTCTTGAGCCATCGCTGCAACACCAGCACAAAGGGCGATGATAGAAACTGCTATCCTCGTGATAATCATAGTGCACAAAGCTATCTATTTTATCCTATTCTACAAATAAATATCCCCATTTGGATAGTTAAACAATCCAAATGGGGATACCCTTACTCTGTCTTTTTACTTCTTCTTGAAGAGGCGGGTAATCTCTCCTATAAGTAATATTGGAGAGGTAACAACAAGAGTTACTATCCAGTCTTCTACACTCAAGGGCACTACACTAAACATATCGCCTCCAAAGGTAACAATGAGTATCTGCCCTAGTACTATCACAAGTGCGATAGACACAAAGCCACTTGCGCCCTTAAAGTGAAAGGCAGAGCGTCCTGTCTCATAAGCCCGTGCGTTGAACATATTCCAAAACTGCATCCATACAAATAGGGAGAAGAATAGGCTATGCTCGTAGCGGCTCAATTCGGCAAAGTCCTGATTGATCTCTAGACTAAGGAAGTCCGACATACGCGTAACCTCAGCATACTGGAATAGATATAGCAATACGAGGAGTAGTACAAAGAATAAACCGCCTACCCCGAGGATAATGCTCCCCATGTGCTTGTCGATAATAAACGCATTGCGATTACGCGGCTTGCGCTTCATCACCCGCTCCGATGGAGGTAAAGAGGCAAGTGCCATAGCTGCGAAAGTATCCATAATGAGATTGACCCATAGCATCTGCGTAACGGTCAGTGGAGATTGAGTGCCCAAGAATGCACCAGCCAATACAATCAGACAGGCTGCCACATTGACCGTCATCTGGAAAAGGATAAAACGCTGAATATTCTGATACAGCGACCTCCCCCACATTACGGCTCTTCCGATACTTGAGAAGGAGTTATCCACAATAGTGATATCGCTTGCTTCCTTGGCGATAGAGGTTCCATCCCCCATCGAAAGCCCCACATGTGCAGCCTTCAGTGCCGGGGCATCGTTGGTACCATCACCCGTTACCGCCACCACTTGATTATTTCTCTGGAGCGCCTCTACCAGACGACGCTTATCCAATGGACGCGCACGAGACACTACCTTGACCTCCCCTATGCGCTGCTCCAGTTCCTCATCGGTCATCGCCTCTATCTCTGGTCCTGTAATAATCTGCGCATCAGTATCTCCATCAGTCCAAAGATGTATCTGTCGGGCTACCTCTCGAGCGGTAGCAATAGTATCTCCTGTAACGATCTTCACATGGATACCAGCATTGAGACACTCCTCTACTGCCTTAGGCACATCACTCCGAACAGGGTCGGCAATAGCCACGAAACCAAGGAAGGTAAGATCTGTAGCCACGAGCTTGCCATCAACTATACCGACCTCGCCATCCTCTAAGACTTGATAAGCAAAGCCAAGGGTGCGCATAGCCTGAGACTGGTAGCCCAGCAACTGCTCCTCAATATACTCCTTACTTACCCCGCCCTCAGTATGAGCGGAGAGTGCAAAGACAATCTCAGGAGCCCCCTTGACATACACAATGCGTTTGCCAAGGGCTGAGTGAACCTCCGTCACCATATACTTCCGCTCAGTGGAGAATGGAATCTGCTGGATAGTCTCCACCTCTTGGCGCAGTAACTGTGCGTCGACCCCTTGTTGGTACAACCACAAGAGAAGCGCCCCCTCAGTAGGATTGCCAAATACCTTTGGCTCTCCCTCCTTCGTTTCATCTATTGTAGCAGTACTATTGAGTGCTATATTCTCCCTGATTAATAGGCTGGCTTCATCGTCCGTCAACCGCTGATCCACTAGCCCCAAAAACTGTGTACCATGGACACGCATCTGATTTTCGGTAAGCGTACCTGTCTTATCCGTACAGATAACAGTGGTAGCACCCATCGTCTCACATGCATGCATCTTGCGGACAAGGTTATTGGTCTTGAGCATCCTCTGCATACTATACGCTAGGCTGAGGGTGACTGCCATAGGCAATCCTTCTGGCACAGAGACGACAACGACGGTCACAGCAATCATTATGGACTGTAGTAAGGAAGTAACGAAACTAGTCCACTCAAAACTACCCATGCTAGTGAAGTAGATGGTCAACCTCCCGACGAGCACTAGAATTGCGATACTGTACCCTAGTTTGCTAATCAAGTTGCCCAGCCTATCCAGTTGCTCATTGAGCGGAGTACGTATGCTTTGGTCTATCTGTGCTGCCTTAAATACTTTGCCATTCTCTGTCCTATCCCCCACAGCAAATACTTCACACAGTCCGTGCCCCTCCATCACCTTAGTCCCACGCATCACATGATTGACTGGGAAGGTAGTCTCTTTGTCATAGAGCTGAGTATCGGCAAACTTCGGTGCGATAGGTTCACCCGTAAGCGTCGACTCATCGACCATAAGCGACATAGAGTCCAAGAGCGTGGCATCGGCAGGAATCTCATTGCCCGTCTCGACCACTACCAGATCCCCTACTACAATGTCTCGCTTAGGCACCTGAATAGTATGACCATCTCGGATAACTCTAACCGGTTCGTCATCATTAACCTTATTAAGGATAGCAAACTCTTTATCTGCTTTCTGCTCGAAGTAAAAGGATAACCCAGTCGCCAATAAGACTGCTACCACGATACCCAAAGGCTCTAGGAACACATCTGCACCTGCGCCATGTCCTAGTACTTCGTAGAGAGATATGCCTAACGAAAGTACGGCCGCTACCACCAAGATGATAATTGTAGGGTCTTTGAACTTCTCGAAGAACTTCTTCCAAACCGATTCTTTCTCTACAGGAGTGAGCACATTATTACCATGCAATCTTCTGCTCTCCTCTACCTGAGCAGCTGTAAGACCGCTCCAATGCTTTTGTGTCATATATCTTTGCTTCAACAATTGCGTCATCAAATGAACCACAAAATTACCCATATTCTACCGAAATACACCGATGGCAGGAAAGGTATATGCTGCCTCTTTCATTGTACTATGCAAAATAATTTGCTGTACTCTCTTACCTCTTCAAGCTTCATATTGGTCGAACGTAAAGTTAGTATACCGAGCAAAAAAAGTCTCTCGCGGGAGGGACTGGAGTTTATATGGCGAGAGACTAGAGTCCCTCCCGGGAGAGACTTTTGCTAATATACCTAGCACATTGTAGTAGAATAGGTATAAAATAGGCCTTCTTTGGGTCGCATTGGTCCGATGATATGATTTGATAACACTCTGTTTTACAAATATTAGCACAGTGTTCGGTTGCTTTGGTTGAGGGCGAAGCCCGAGGCCGTGGAAACGGTAAGCCCCCAAACCCCCTAAAGGGGGCTTGTACGTCCTGTGAGAAAGGGTACTGGGTTTGAGAGGGGTATACTTTAATAGAAGTTCTATAATAGGATACATTAGCGCAGTTTACGCTAGCCTCGGTTGAAGGCGAAGCCCGAGGCCGTGGAAAGGGTAAGCCCCCAAACCCCCTAAAGGGGGCTTGTACATCCTGTGAGAAAGGGTACTGGGTTTGAGAGGGGTATACTTTAATAGAAGTTCTATAATAGGATACATTAGCGCAGTTTACGCTAGCCTCGGTTGAAGGCGAAGCCCGAGGCCGTGGAAAGGGTAAGCCCCCAAACCCCCTAAAGGGGGCTTGTACGTCCTGTGAGAAAGGGTACTGGGTTTGAGAGGGGTCTAGAATTTACCTTCTTAGTAATAGCGCATGCATTGCCCTAGAATATTGGAGATTAGAGCAAGTAGGCTAGGAGGATTATGAGTGATAGGAGTACCAGCATCAGCACTTCAGAGCTACGATTGGTTCGCAATGCTCTTTGGAGATCCTTTGGGATAAGCGTTCTTTGCTGCTTCCCTATTGTCGGTTTTTCGAAATACTGACCGCCATAGTAATGCCCTCCACCAAACTGACAGCCCAACATGAGTGCTAGCGCGGCTTCGGGGTAGCCAGAGTTGGGACTTGTATGATTTTTCCCTTCCCTGAATACTTGCTTAGTAAGGTCGAGCCGACCATTGACTGCCAACATTAGTAGAGCAGTGAGCCGAGCTGGAATCCAATTGGCTACATCATCGATCTTGGCAGCTAAGTAGCCAAAGTCGCGATACTTTTCATTTTTATACCCTATCATGGAATCGAGGGTATTAATCATCTTGTACGCCACCATACCTGGCATACCAAGTACGGCGAACCAGAAGAGTGGTGCAATGACACCATCGGAAAGGTTTTCAGAGAGTGTCTCAAGAGCGGCCGTCTTCACCTCTTCCTCTGTAAGCTCTTTCGTATCACGCCCTACAATACGTGAGAGCTGATTGCGCCCAGACTCCAAAGAAATAGCCAGCTGTGCGAATACTTCTCTCACCTCTTTTATGAGCGTATGACCTGCAAGGCAAGTACTCACCAAGATAATCCCAAGGGGAATGCGAATCCAATTAGGTGCAAAGGCGAATATCACCCAAGTAAGTGTAAATACCAGCAGAATCAATAGGAGTGCTACAAGGGCTCCTTTGTACTTTCGATTGAACCCATTATTGAACCAGCGATCAGCTCTACTAATGGCATGTCCAAAGCCTACCACAAGATGCGGAAAGCCTTGGGGATCTCCAAAGATTCGATCTAATAGCCAGCCTATCCACAGGATGGCTAGGGCAAGCAAAGGTGTGAAGAATATCAACATAGGTTTTGAGGTAAATCTGATAAAGCTTCAACGAGGAGGGCGTTTTTCTCTGGACTCTGTGTGGCAATACGAATATGCTGAGGTGTAAGTGTGGGGAAGTTAGAGGCATTACGAATGAGGATACCATGCTTAATGGCCAACCAATCTTTTAGTTCTTGGGATTGGTGACGGCGCAGCTTTGCCAAAAAGTAGTGGGTGTCGGTAGGCTCGATATCCATAATATCGAGTTGTTCTAATTGATCTACCAGTCGTTTCCGCTCTTCCAATAATTCTGCTAGTAAGAAGGGGACACCCGAAGCCAATAAATAGTGCCCTGCTTCTATGGCTAGAGCGTTGACGCTCCATGGCATTTTGAGTGCCACCAAGCGCCGGATGAGTTGGGGGTGAGCCAAAATATAGCCCAACCTCAACCCTGGTATGGCATAACTCTTGGTGAGTGACTGTATCACCAAACAATTGGGAAGAGTCGTTATCTCTTCGGGCTGTAGTACCGCCTTGGGGGTGAAAGCGTGATAAGATTGGTCGACCACAAAGACAGTATCGGGATGGTCTTGGATGGTGCGGAGCAAGTCATCGTGAGGATATGTTCGCCCTGTAGGATTATTGGGATTACAGAGCCAATGGACTGCTCCCAATCCCTCCTGCAACAGAGTATGCCCAAAGACTGTAGCAGCATGGCGGTATTCGGAGAAAGTAGGCTGCATAATACTTGACGTAGCACCCTGAAAGAGGTGCGCCATCAGATAGATAGCCTCAGTTGCACCACTGGTAACTAATAGGCTCTCCTCCGGTACGCCGAGCATAGCAGACAAGCGAGCCTCTAGCTGAAAGGCTTGTGGCTCGGGATAGTGATGGATAAGCTGACGATTATGGGTAAGATGCTCCCACAGAGCCTCATCGTGAGGAAGATGAGGGACGTTGGAACTAAAATCGGCGACAAACCGCACGCCTCTATAGAGGTAGCGGTCGTCGCCGTGATCGTTATATTTCATCGTCGGATAATATCTTGTAGAGCTTCTCTACATCTAGATGCTGTCTGAGGTGATCTGCCATCTTATCGAAAGTAGTTTCATACCCCTCTAGGTCGGCATTAGTATAACTTACTTTGGACTTGCCATGGTCACTGAGTGTGTCTTCGCTAGGAAGTAGTTCGCCCTCCATATAGGGTAGTACGCCTAAAACTGGGACATTGGTGAGCTCCTCAATCATCTGTATAGCTGGCTCAAAGATAGTGCGATCTCCTCTGAACTTATTGATGATGATACCCTTTATCAGCTTGCGGTGCTCAGGCTTTTGTAGCATTACTGAGCCATAGATAGAGGCAAACACCCCTCCTCGCTCTATATCTGCCACGAGTACTACAGCCGCATTGGCATGCTCCGCCATAGGCATATTCACGAAGTCTGTCTCTAAGAGATTAAGCTCGCTAACACTCCCTGCGCCCTCCAGCACAATAGGATTATATTGCTCTACTAGCTGATCATAAGCGCCCCAAGCACTCTGCTTGAGTATGCCCCTCCCTTCACTTTGCCTGAAGTATTCGCGAGCTTGGTGGCTACCGAACTCCTTGCCGAGGCAGTAAATCTTACTCTCGACCATACTAGAGGGCATCATAAGTACGGGGTTGAGAAGCGCATGAGGCTCTACACCAGCAGCCTTAGACTGAATAGCCTGCGCAATACTAATTCGATCGCCATTGGGCGCTGTATAATAGTAGGGCGCCATATTCTGTGCCTTGAATGGCGCTGGATGATAACCATCTTGCTTAAAGAGGCGGCAAAATGCTGCCACCACGAGACTCTTGCCGACATCACTTCCTGTGCCGGCAATCATAAGGGGACGAAGATTATTCATTAGTAAGTCTTTGCTTTCTTCTTGATAAGTTCTGCTTGTTGTATTTTATCGAGACGCTTGTAGCCCGAGAGAGCTGATTCCCATTCACCATAGTTAGGGTTGGGGAGCACAATATACATCCCTCCGAAAGTATTTGCATCTTTCTGGGTGAGTGCACTTCTATCTTCTTCACTTGCCTTGTAGTAGCCAGGAAAGTCGGTAAGCTGATCTCCCATGTAGATAACCACTTCATACTCCTCCATAACCTTGGCACGGCGCTCATCCTTATTGCTTGTATTGCTCTTAAGCATTAAGTGTGCATCATCGGCGTTGGGGAACCCAAACTTCTGGAGATTAAGTAGCGTCCCTTGGCGCTCTTGCTCATTACGATTGGTGATATAGAAAATCTCTACCCCATTATCAGCAGCATACTGCAGGAAGGAAAGAGCACCAGGAATGGTATCCGCCTCTACACGATTGACCCATCTAGTCCACTCTTTAGTATCAAATAGTTCTCCTCTTATCCCTTGATACACTGCATTCGGTGAGTTATCAAGAATGGTTTCATCTATATCCGTTACAATAGCAAGAGGCTTGGAATCTTCTTGCATCAATGAGAGTGATTGATCGAGATAGAGCCGAGCACCATTGAATGCTTGATAACATAAGGCATCGTACTCTGCAGCTCTCTGCATCCATGCTGCAGTATATACCTTGGCAAAAGGCATCTCGAGGGAAGACACATTTCTATGACTACCACAAGATGTAAACAATAGTAGAAGGGGAAATAATAAGATAGACTTCTTCATATACTTGGGTAATTAAAAGGCGAATGTAGCAGCAAGGACAGCTGTAGCGCCCTGACGATCGTAACCTCTCCAGCGACCAATCCTCTGATTAAATAGGTTCTCACCTATCAAGGAAAGCCCAATATTACGATGTACCTTATAGGATATGCGAGCGCCAAAGTCAGCTACAAAAATAGTCTCTTCAGGTAGTAGTGTAGGAGGGACAATGCCAAGGGCATCAGTTGGCTGGGATAGCTCTGGCATCCTGATACCTCCAAGCGCAGTGAAGTTGACGTTGATGCCAATCTTGTCGTTGATAGCATAATCGCCAGAGATACCTATCTCATAAGTTGGTCGTCCATAACCGACAGTGTAATCTTTGGCCTCCTCTGGTCCATTAGGTGTAAGAACCTGTTTTACGCCTCTAGACTTATAATGATTATACTTTACAGACGCTCCGAGGTCAAGACCAATAGAGGAAATATAGCGAGCCTTAGCTCCAACAAAGATATTACCTACTGCGCCCGCATTTTTTAGACTGTAGAGAGGGGTATAGATGCTCCTAGTATCTGGACCATCCATTACTAGTTCATTGGAATAGTTGGTGACATAACAACTAGCCATCCACTCTGAAAAATCGAGATAAGAGGCATAGCCGCCATGGACATCGAGAGAGAAACCATTGATATTACCGACCTGAACACCAGCTAGCACTCTATAATTTGCGATGTCGTACCCTTGGTACACACTCATCGCATCTGCCCATCTGTTCTGCCGATAGATATCACGAAGCGTATGGTAGTCTGCACCTCCATCTGAATTGAGGTAGATAGAGAAGTGGTCAGTCGCCTTAAAGCGAGCCTGAACATCAGGAATGATCAAGAACTTCTTGGAACCTATATTGAGTAACTGTATACTCGCTCCAGCCTTAAAAATAAAAGCGGGAGCAGTATAGGCGAAGTAAGGGGCAACGGAAAGTGCCTGAAGTGGATTCAATCGATTCCCTAAGATATTATTCAGCGCAGAGATACTAATCAACTGATATCTACCGTCAGCTCCTAAGCTCCAATCTGACCCTGCAAACTGATAACCGAGATTACCCTTAAGGTCTAAAGAAAGCTCAGCTACCTTGTGTCCGTTGATAGGAGCGGTATTCTTGGGAATAATAATGTTATTCTCCGTATAATACGATGAGATATCATCCTTAGAAATGAAACCTACCTTACCATCTATACTATACTGGACACCTCTTGCGAGTGAAAGAGGAGATGGAGAAACACCGATGCGAACGTCTGTACCAATCATTCTAGCAAGCGGATACTCGGCAGTCAGCTGAGAAGCGCCCTTGATGAGATCGGGGACTATGCCATAATAGGTATTGGCATGGTGAAACACGTCTACGCCAATGTTGAATACTCTATCTGGTAGCGCATGTGAATAGTCTAGAGCTACCTCGGTATCATGTGTCTGATCCCATGGACTCAGAGGGTATACTTTCTGAGGCACTTGGACAAAGCGCGATTGGTGGTCTGCAGATATCAATAGTGTACCGACGTCACTTGTCTTTGTCAGTACTCCTATATTAGCTCCTACATATCCAGGAAATCCGCCAAAGATACGAGCATGAAGTAGCTGCTTGACATGCTCTGGCTCTAGAGGATTATCATGTGGGCTGAACAGTTTGGGTGTTACATTCATCGCAATAGGATAGGTATTCCGAGCGAAACTGATAGGGCGTAATGATGTAGCACCTGTCGACTGTAGGGGGTTAAAGAAAGCCTTCTCTGCCTGTTGTCCTACAGGTTGATAATCACGCTGAAGTAGCATCTCACGCTGAAGCGTATCTGGTGCATATGGATTAGCATGGGCTAAAGCACCACTCATTAGCATGGTGCTAGTGAGGAGTAGAGCCTTGTGTATATGTCTTATATTCTTCATTTCTTAAAGTCTTGCCAAGCGTTCGTCAATCATCTTTATGATACCATCCTTGCTATTGGTGTAGCTACTGCGTACACTCTCCAAGTAAGTACGCGCTGTGTCACGGTCTCCAAGCTTTTCGTAGCTATCAGCAAGAAGTACAAATGCTCTCGCTAGCCAATAGGCATCTGTTGTACCCTTATTAACCACCTTTTGTATCTTGCTCTGAACCGTCTTGTATTCTCCTTTATCATAGAGGTCAAGAGCGACAATAGTCTCTGCAATAGGATGCCCCCCAAAGTCCTTCAAAGCTAAAACACGTTTAGCATAGGAGAGGGCATTCTGTTTCTGATTATTGCGAGCATATCCCTTGGCAGCTACAAGGAAGACATTTGCTTTTGCCTCCTCATTCACAGCTATCTTACCATCAGCAACCTGCCAAGCTAAGCTATTGAGGAAGTCGGCACTACCACTCGTCTCTGCACGGTCGGCAGCTGCTCTAATCCAATTACTGCGTTCCCCAAGGTTTTTGCTCACAAGCGCTAAGCTCATGTATGCCTCTGCCGCACGGCCTGGCTCATTTAGTCTATCGTAGCATGATGCGAGTAGGCGATAGGTATCATCTGCGAGCTTTCCAGAGAAGTTCTTCGCCCGAGAGGCAACGGTAGATACCGCTCCGCTATAATCCTTAGCATTGTACTGTAGAAGAGCCTTATTGTAGTAGACATTATCGACAAATGCCCCATTTGGATAGGCATTAAGATACTGATCAAGTGCTCTATTGGCTTCAGAAGGAGTGCCCGAAGCTACTACACGCTCCGCAGCAATAAATGCGAGGGAATCCATTTCGGCATGAGAAGTAATATCCGTAGCCCCCACTTCTTTTACGAGATCGCTATAACTATCTACTCTATTGAGCTGGACACTGATACTCTTTAGATCCTGAAGCGCGCTCTTTGCCTCAGGGGAGTTTGGATACTGTCGCACGACCATTTCATAAGCTCTCACTGCGTCGTCCAACTTATTATCTCCGTAATAGGATAGTGCCATCTGAAGCCCTACTTTAGAAGCAAGTTCATGATGTTTATACCTTACGAAGAAACTCTCGAAGGCCTGCTGTGCCTTATGATTGTCTCCAGCAAGAGCCAACGCTCTTCCCTGTTCGTAAATAGCTTCAGCTGCAAGCTTTGAATCTGGATAACGAATAGCAAGAGATGACATTAAGTCTGCTTTATCCCGATAGTCCTTTTGTAGACCACGTGCCATCGCCTTACTAAATAGTGCATAATCGGACTCTGAACCACCTGCCTGCTCTGCTGTATTATAATAGGAAATGGCAGTAGCATACGCCTTTCGCTGCATCTCTATATCGCCCAGACGATTATTGATGGCCGTTTTTTGCTCAGGGGTAGGAGCGGTATTTACCTGCTGATATTCCTTAAAGTAACGCTCCGCTTCTCCATATTGCCCAAGATTATAATGTGCATAGCCTAGGGTATAGTATGCGTTAGGATTTAGCGCCAAGTCGGATGGACGAGACTTAAGATAACTCTCAGTGCTACTTATTGCGGTATTGTAGTCCTTTGCCCGATATGCAGCTTCACCCTTCCATAGATAAGCCTCTGCAATGCTCGTTGGGTCTTGTGCGCCTTGAATAATCTCGTCGTATTGCTGAGTAGCCAAACGAGTATCTCCACTTGTCAACAAGGTATTCGCTTGCTTTAGCTTAACTCTATCTCGCACCCTCGATAGCTCTCTAGGAAGTGGGCTCATCTTATTTAGTTCTGCGAGAGCTGCACCAGCGTTAGGCTCATTGAGATAGGCATCGGAAAGATATCCTATCACCTGCTTTCTGTACTCACTAGTAGAATAAGTAGAGAGGAACTTAGCTAGTCTCTGAGACCCTGCCCCTACTCTACCTGGAGTCTGCGCATAAGCAGCTAGTGCCCCATTGAATTCTGATGCTTCTGTAACTGGGGCGTATGCAGCAATTGAGCGTGCACGGTCAAAAGAGCTAATCGCCTTGCTCGGTTGCTTGAGCGCAAGCTGTGTAAGCCCAGCATAGTAGAGCGATAGTTGGCTCATGAAGTCACTATTACCCTCTGCTGCGGATAACAAATACTGCTCAGCCTCTCGATTTTGCCCAAGTTCAAATAGATTTTTTCCCAGAACCAATTGCTCAACTCTTCCTGGGGTAGATGTATTCTGTATATATCTTTTGAGATAAGACACGGAGGACTGCAGCTGACCTAGACTACTTGCAGATAAACCAGCAGTTCGGTTGAGAGACGATTCTACTTCAGTGGGCAAATCTCTTTGTTGTAATCCTCGCTCTGCCATCGATAGTGCCTCGCTATACTTCATCTCGGTAAGACGAGCTTCGGCTAGATAAGCATTAGCGTAGGTACCATACTGAGAGTGGTTCACGACGCGCTCCATATGCCTAGCACCCTTGGCAACCTGACCCTCCTTCATCTGTATGTACCCAGCATAGAAAGAGGCATCATCCTTGAAGCCTCTATAGTAAGTAAGTGGCTCAAATAACTTAAGAGCTTCCGACTCTCTTCCCTCCTTAAAAAGGGCATAGGCATGATAGTAGTCCACCGTAGCACCCATACGCTCTGGCAGAAGCGAAGTATCTACCTGACGGAGCCAATATATTGCACTACCGTACTGCCCTTTAGCATAATAGAGCTGACCCAATGCAGCCCAAGCATGGTTAATATAGCTAGAGTGTGGATACGTCTCGATAAACTTCAGGAGCTGTAATTCAGCATCTCCTGTTCTCAGCATCCCCTTGGCAATAGCATCTAAATACTGAGACTCGTCATCCTTTACATCCAACTGCCATGTATCTTTATATACTTTCTGCAGTCCCTCAAGCGCACCTACAGGACTGGAGAATTGAAGCGCCTCACGTACCCGGAGCATATCGGCATTACGAGGGCTCAACACCTGTGCGGGGCTAACAGCAAAAAGAGCTCCTGCCATCAATACCCCAAGTATCCACTTTCTCTTCTTCATTACTTCATACTTTTACCTCCCGACAATACCCCACAAATCTAACTATTTTCCATCAAATCAGCCTCGTATTGATCACCTTGGCGCCATTGTCTTTCCCTCATACGGGATACTATTAAGTGGGTAAATTGATAGTTCTTAATACCCCAACGAGGAGCAATAATCATGTGAGATGGAGCCTGAGAGACAAAACGATCTACATATACATTAGGTCTAAGCCTCCTCAGTATACGGCATACCAGCTCCACATATTCCTCTGACTCGAAGAGGGGAAAAGGTTCTTGCTGATACTCCCTTGCAAGCTTAGTTCCCTTCAAAACCTGTAACTGGTGTAATTTAACGGAAGTAATAGGCAATCGCGATAGTCTATCGATATGCTGGAGGTACTGGTTACTATCCTCTCCCGGAAGTCCCATTATCAGGTGAACGCCCACAGGGATTTTCCTCATTGCGGTCTGAATAATTGCCCACTCGCTCTCCTCGAAAGTATGTCCCCTATTCACCCTTTCTAGAGTCGTATTACAAGTACTTTCTACTCCGTACTCTATATAGACAAAGGTACGTAGACTAAGCTCCTCGAAGTAGTCTAATAGATCTACGTCAACACAATCTGGACGAGTGCCCACAATAAGACCGACAATGTCAGGACAGCTAAGAGCTTCCTCATACAGCTGCTTCAGCTCTTTCAGACCTCCGTATGTATTGGTATAGGATTGAAAATATGCCAAGTACTTCATACCGGGATACTTAGCACCAAAGAAGCCTTTACCCTCCTCTATCTGCTCAGTCACGCTCCCCCTAGCTATTGTATATGAGGGACTAAAGGATTGGTTATTACAGTAGGTGCATCCTCCATACCCCTTGCTTCCATCCCGATTGGGACAAGTAAAACCAGCATTGATAGATATCTTTTGAACCTTATGGAGAGGGAAAGCCTCTCTTAGATACTCTCCAAAGTCTCGATAGATTGGACTATTCATAGCAACGTCTATATAAAAAAGAAAAAGGCTGTCTCACGACAACCTTCAATCTTGATATTAACCTAAAATCTAATACTATGAAAAACACGATGCAAAGATAAGCGTAATTTTTGACCCGTGCAAGTATTTCGGCAAATATTTATCGAAAGAAGGCGGTCTTAACCTTTTTTATTGCTCAATAACGAACTGTTTAGACTACAAAGCTAGGGATATCGGACCCTCTCGGACTATCTGGAAAGGTTCGGAGGTACAGTCTACTATGGCGCTCTCCACCATACTACCCATGCCTCCATCTACCACATAAGCGACCTTCGAGCCCCAAAGCTCCTCAATAAGCTCGGGATGATAACCATACTCTGCATCTCGCTCATCCATATCAATTGGAAGGGAAAACCCAGTTAACGGATGACCAAAATAATCGACTAGATCAAGGGCTAAGCGGTGACGTGGGATACGCACTCCTACTTCTTTCCTACCCTTATAGATCTTTGGAAGTGAACTACTTACAGGAAGTATAAAAGTAAATGGACCAGGAGTATTTGCCTTTATCAACTTAAAGGCATCATTATCCAAATGTGCATACTCGCTTATCTGAGAAATATCTGAGCAAAGAATGGAAAATAGACTCTTCTTGGGATCTATTCCCTTTAGATGTGCCAAACGCTCTAGACTATTTTGATTAAGCGCATCACAGCAAAGACTATACCGCGTATCTGTGGGAATAATAATCAGTTCTCCATCTCGGAGCACTTGAGACAACTCTCTTAGAACCTTTTCAGGAGTAGAAGTTCCATCGTATACTTTTATCATAGCTTATTTTCCAAGTAAAAATATTGCAGGGCGCTTGTGCCAACTAGCACCACTCTTCATCAGCTTACGCCACTCAGAGAGAACCATTGTGTGCACCTCTTCTGTTGGAGTAGTCAAATCAATTGCCACAGATAGTTTCTGTGAAGGGGAGAGCAGATCTACAAGTTCCTCTATCAGTTTATCATTGCGATAAGGTGCTTCAATAAATATCTGAGTCTCTCCTTGCTGAGCTCTACGCTGCCACTCTAGAAGTATTCTTCGGCGTTCCTTATTATCAAATGTCAAATAGCCATGAAAAGTAAAGTTTTGACCACTAAATCCTGAAGCCATCAACGAAAGAAGTATCGAAGAAGGACCAACAAGCGGTACGACCTTAATACCAGCTCTATGACAATCAGCGACTACATGATGACCGGGATCAGCAACAGCAGGGCAACCAGCCTCACTCATCAATCCCACATCCAATCCACTTCTTAACAGCTGAAGTATCTCATCCTTAGGATAGCTATACCCCTGATGCTTATCTACCTCAATGATAGAGAGAGTAGAGATATTAATCTCAGGTAAAACACTCTTAATGTATTGGCGAGCTGTTCGAGCATTTTCAACTACATAATGCTTAGTATGCCTAATAATATCTAAATTATCAGCGGGTAAATATCGTCCGACACCTACCTCTCCAATAGAGATAGGTATCAGATAGAGGTTACCAACCCCATCTAAGTTCTTAAAGGTCATAAATACTGGTCAGTGCTGAATGAATATCAGGATAGAGAAAACTATATCCAGTCTGTAGCAAATGCTTACAGGATATCCTATTGCTATTCAAAAATTGCTCAGAGAATTCTCCTCTTGCCATCCTTAAGAGACACTTAGGTAAATGAAGAGGATAAGTACGTCCACGCCTCACATAAGCTGCGGTAGATGACAACTGATCATAGGTAACCCAATCTGGAGCGACACAGTTATACGCACCATAAAGATTATCATTATCTATAGCCCATCGAAGAATACGAGCAGCATCACTTACATGAATCCACGGAATAATCTGATCACCATTACCATATATAACAGCAATACCACGACTACTTCCAATCGTAATGTGGGGCAAAATACCACCATAGTGGCATAATACATTACCAAATCTCAAAGCAACCGAACGCTTAGCAAGCGCTTCTACTTCCAAAATATAAGCCTCCTCCTCACCTGCCGAGTGTAATTGAGCTAAGAAATCATGCCCTGAGCGCGACGCCTCAGTATGAATATATGGATTAGTATCACTCCCATAAAAAGTAGTAGATGAAACAGTGATAAAGGTCTCTAACTCCTGGCCCAAAGCCATCAACATACGACCAATCAGGGCTGTACCACCAGCTCTATAACTGATTAATACATCTCGATGATGCACATCGAGAGTCAAGGGACTTTCCGAAGAACCTCCTACGTGTATAATATGATCTATTCCTTCCAATGCGTTAGGATCTAGTTCATCTTTAAGAGGGTTCCAGTAGAAATGATTATCCGCCATAGGGTGCCTAGTCAGAAGGCGCATATCATACACCCCTTCATAGACCCTCATAAAATGACGTGTCAACAACTCATTAGACCCCGTAAGAAGTACTCTATCCATATTCTCACTATTCATATTACTAATAACTACCGTAAAGATACCCAATTATTAGTAAATAACCAGTAAAGTTTACAAAAAGAGAGAGACACTCAGTG
>NZ_JADRGN010000037.1:0-21440 GCF_018206105.1 Porphyromonas levii | reverse complement strand
GTCAGGTAGCTAGATGAGCAACGGGAGAAAAAGCCCCCTTTAGGGGGTTTGGGGGCTTAGATTCCGCTCCACAGTTCAAGCGTGGTAACGAAAACCGTGCTAATGTTTCTCCCTATAACCAGTTTCGTCCCCAATAAAGCAAGTTTTGGTAAATTTGTAGCTGGGGGAAGTAAATAGTTAAATGATTATGCAGATAGTACGAAGAGTGACAACAGGGTTGGCGCTATTGCTAGCCATTGCGAGTATGCCATTCAGCTACGCTCAAGAGCTGAAAAAAGTGACCATAGAGGAGGCTACGCCTGGCTCTAGGGAGTATTGGAAGATTGTGCCACAGTCATTGCCTGTGGTGGGGGTGGCTCCATCGGGAGTGCTCCTACACCTGCAGGAGGGTATCTATGCCCAAGGCTTGGATGTCAAGACTAGGCTCCTGAAGTGGGAGCATGTAGGCGGTAGAGGTAACTTTACCCCTTTCTCCGAAAGGGTAGTCGCAGGTTGGGTGGATAACGACTATGTCCTCTACGACTATCTCGACAGTAAGGTAGTAGCACGCTATAGCGTGGATCGTGATAAGTGGTCGACTCAGGCGGTAGCACCCAATGGGAGCTATATGATGCTATCTGACCGCAAAAATATTGCGGTGATGGTACCTGGCGGTACGCCCTACCAACTTACGCAAGACGGTTCGTTCGATGTTACCTATGGTATCGAGGTGCACCGCAGCGAGTTTGGAATAAGTGGCGGTCTATTTATCTCGCCAGATAGTCGTTACGTCGCCTTTTACCGCAACGACCAGAGTGATGTGGAGCCTTATCCTATCGTGCGTATCAATAGCCATATTGCCGTGCACGACCCCATCAAGTATCCTATGGCGGGGCGAAAGAGTGAGCGGGTTACGATTGGTATCTACGACACACAGGCAGGTACTATCCAGTACCTAGAGACGGGTGCGCCCTACGATCGTTTCTTTACCAATATTGCTTGGGCGCCCGATAGCCGCAGTCTACTGATCGATGAGGTGGAGCGCAGCCAGCAAGTGACCCATCTGAGGGAGTACGATGTTACGAGTGGTCGCCTACTTCGTATGCTTATCGAGGAGCGTCATCCTAAGTATATCGAGCCCCGTGAGCCTATCCACTTCCTAAGTGATGGACGTTTTGTGCGCCTGAGCCGTGTGGATGGCTACAGCCACTTCTATCTCTATAGCCGCGAGGGCAAGCTACTGCGTCAGATTACAAGGGGCGCGTGGGAGGTAAAGGAGCTACTCGGTATCGATGAGCATGCTGGGAAGATTTACTTTACATCCAATAAAGACTATATCATAGGGCAAGACCTCTATAGCGTAAGCCTAGAGGGTGGCGCCTCGGTGCGCCTCACAGAGGGAGAGGGTTGGCATAGCGTGACTATGTCGGATGATTACAAGCTATTCCTCGACAACTTCTCCAACCTCAATACCCCTGGTGTCTCTACGCTCGTTTCGCTTGAGTCGGGTGAGAAGAAGGAGCTATTGCGTGCTGAGGATCCACTTGTGGCTTATGAAAAACCAGTAGTGGAGCTGGGGAGCCTAAGGAGTGACTCGGGCGACGATCTGTATTATAAGCTCACCCGCCCTGCGACCCTAGAGGCAGGTAAGAAGTATCCTGTAGTGCTCTATGTGTATGGAGGACCACACTCTCAGTTGGTCAACGATAGCTGGAGAGGGCTTCGTATGGGTTGGGATACCTATATGGCAAGCCAGGGGTACGTGGTATTTACCCTAGACAACCGTGGTACTGCCCATCGTGGTATGGGCTTCGAGAGCATCACGCATCGCCAACTCGGTACCGTGGAGATGTCAGATCAGATGAAGGGCATCGAGTACCTCAAGGGGCTGCCTTACGTGGATAGCGACCGTATCGGTGTCTATGGCTGGAGCTTCGGAGGCTTTATGACTACCAACCTCATCCTCACCTATCCAGAGACCTTCAAGGTGGGCGTTGCTGGTGGTCCTGTAATGGATTGGTCGTACTACGAGGTGATGTATGGCGAGCGGTATATGGATACGCCTGAGGAGAACCCTGAGGGCTATGCCAAGAATAATCTGATAAAGAGGGCGGGCGACCTCAAGGGGCGTCTCCTCCTTATCCATGGCGGAGTGGATCCTGTAGTACTCTGGCAGCATTCACAGCTCTTCCTACAGGCTGCCGTGAAGGCGGTTACCTTGCCCGACTATATGGTCTACCCTATGGACGAGCATAATGTGAGGGGGCAAGACCGTGTGCATCTGCACAAGGTGATATGTAGGTATTTTGAGGATCATCTATAAATAAGAGGTATGAAGGCTTTAGTAATAGGCAATGGGGGAAGGGAACAAGCGCTAGCTTGGAAGATAGGGCTCAGTGGTATGATCTCGGATATCTATATGGCGCCTGGTAATGGTGGTCAGCTGCCCAAGTGCCACAATGTGGCGATAGGGGTATCGGACTTCGAGGGGCTTTCGGAGCTTATCAAAAAGGAGGGGATAGAGCTTGTGGTGGTAGGTCCTGAGGTGCCGCTTGTAGAAGGCGTGGTAGACTATCTGAATGCCGATCCAGAGCTAGAGGATCTTTATATCGTTGGTCCTACCAAGGTAGGGGCAGAGCTGGAGGGGAGCAAGGACTTCGCCAAGGATTTTATGGCACGTCACGGTATCCCCACTGCTAAGTACCGTACCTTCACAAGTGAGACTCTAGAGGAGGGGCTTCGCTATCTGAGGGAGGAGGAGCGTGCACCTTACGTGCTGAAGGCCGACGGTCTGGCTGCGGGTAAGGGCGTGGTGATTCCTGAGACTCTCGAGGAGGCAGAGGCAGAAATGCGCGAGATGCTGGGGGGAAAGTTTGGTTCCGCTGGCGCAAGTGTGGTAGTGGAGAGCTATCTGAAGGGGATAGAGTGCTCCGTCTTTGTGCTCACCGATGGCAAGGATTATATGCTCCTCCCTACAGCAAAAGACTATAAGCGCATTGGCGATGGCGATACAGGACTCAATACCGGAGGTATGGGTGCCGTTTCTCCTGTGCCTTTTGTGGACGATGCCTTTATGGAGAAGGTAGAGACGCGTATTATCCGCCCTACCATTCAGGGGCTTCTCGAAGATGGGATAGACTACCGTGGATTTATCTTCTTCGGGCTGATGAATGTAGGGGGCGACCCTTATGTCATTGAGTACAACTGCCGTATGGGCGACCCCGAGACCGAAGCTGTGATGCTACGAATTAGGGGCGACCTCGTGGGCTCTATGCTTGCCTTACGCGATCAGATACTAGGCCTTATGGAACCACTCTTGGAGTTCGACGAAGTGGCTACTACCGTGGTCACGGTATCGGGAGGCTATCCTGAGACGTACCAGAAGGGGTTCCCTATCCTTGGGCTCAGAGAGGAGACAGAGGGGGTACAGGTGTTCCACATGGGGACCAAGGTGGATGGCGACCAGGTGGTTACGGCTGGGGGTCGTGTGCTAGCTGTATCGGCTATGGGCGGTTCTATAGAGGAGGCTCTAGGCAAAGCGTATGGAAGGGTAGGGGCGCTCTCTTATGAGGGGATGAACTACCGTAAGGATATAGGTCAAGACCTGCTAAAACTCTGAGATGGTAGAAAGACCGTCACTCGTGAGTCTATACCTGCCACAACTAGGGGAGTGGTGGGCGGCTCTGCTCGCCTCGCCATGGCTGACCGTAGTCTTCGTGGTATTGGCACTGCTAGCGGTGCGGCGCCATGGTGAGTTGGCGTATGGAACCTACCATGTGCGCCCTTTGGGGCTGTTGCTCCTCCTTGTGTATCTTGTGGGTGTACCGCTAACGGGGATCTCCGCTACCAATCTTGGCTTTATCGCCATGATATTAGCGGTGATTCTGAGTGATAGTGTGGTGATGTCTATTAGCCGAAGTCGCTCTACATTCTTTGTCTACGACCTCGGTGTGGCATTGGCATTGCTTTTCCTTATTCACCCGATATTCGTGGTTTTATTGCCCTTCTTTTTGGGCAAACTGCGGACGATACACTCCTCTTCGCTTAGGCATATCATCGCCTATGTGGCAGGGTATCTTACCATTTTAGCGCTTGCCACCATGCTCTTTGCTACTCGTAGCTGGGCAGGCATCCTACAGTACTGGTCTGGATGGATAGCTCCGCTTGGTGCGCTTCATTGGCCTAAGCTGTTGGATATCCCACTGTTGGTGCTGGATACAGCCTATCTGGTGGTGGTGTCGGTAGCCGTCTCTCAGATGATACGTGCCAGTACGGTGCGTGTGCGTGTGGCAATGGGCTACCATATTCAGCTTGCATGGGTGCTGATGCTCATGAATCTCCTCTATGGTGTGCAGGGTGAAGGCAACTATGGGTTCCTCCTATCGTCTCTTTTCCTCAGTGGAGCCATTGCCGATTATCTTCTCACCCAGAGGCGTACCCGTTGGCTACTCCTCCCCTTGCTGGTCGTACTCTCTGCTGCCGTAGGCGTGCGCGTATGGTTATATTTAGGGCAACCTACATTGTGATAGATTATGCTTGATTTCCTTATAGAATACGGTTATATCGGGGTCTTCTTGGCCGCTTTCCTAGCCGCAACGGTATTACCTTTCGGTTCGGAACCCGTAGTGCTGGGCGTCCTTGCCGCTGGTGCGGCATCTGTACCGGTATTGATTGCAGCTACCCTTGGTAACTTCCTCGGGGGCATGAGTTGCTACTGGCTTGGGTGGCTTGGCAAGACCGAGTGGATTGTGAAGTACCTCAAGATGCCACAGGAGAAGGTAGATAAGTGGACACGTTGGCTTCAAGGGCGAGGCTCCTGGATGGCTTTCTTTGTCTTCCTCCCCGGTGTTGGCGACTTCTTTGCCGTAGCCTTGGGGTTGCTCAAAGCCAATGTATGGAGTGTGGCTATGTGGATGTTTGTAGGGAAGTTCCTCCGCTACCTGGTGCTATTCGGCGCCTTCGATTGGGTGATGTCGCTTTTTTAGTTGGGGCGATTATCGTTATATTTGTACTCGTTGAGAATATTAGATAGATACTATATGAAGAAGATCAGTAGTCTGGTGGTAGTGCTATTCGCATTACTTACCAGTGTGCCTAGTTGGGCAGAGGGAATTAGCCTGAAGGATATCACCTATGGCGTATATGCAGCAAGGAGCGCAGGCAATAGCTTTCGCCCTATGGCGGATGGCAATAGCTATACCGTGGTGTCGGACGATGGCACTCGATTAGTGCAGTACAGCTATGAGAGCGGCAAAGAAGTGGCGGTGCTCTTCGATACCAAGACGGCAAGAGACTGTAGCTTCGATACCTTTGAGGATTATATCATCAGTGATACCGGACACCATATCATTATCCTGCGCGATGGGAAGTCTATTTACCGCAGGAGCGCTACCTACGATGCCTACCACTATGATGTCCGTCGTAATAGGGTAGAACCCCTAACGAGCCCTGGTGCCCGGGTACGCGTGCCTCTGCTCTCTCCCGATGGTAGGAACTGCGCTTTCGTAGTGGACAATAATATATATGTCAAGAAGTTCGACTTCGATACCGAAGTTCAGGTGACCACTGATGGTAAGCAAAACGAGATACTCAACGGTGTCACCGACTGGGTGTACGAAGAGGAGCTCTACCTCACTAGCCTCATGTCGTGGAGCGCTGATAGTAAGTACCTTGCCTTTGTGCGGACGGACGAAAGCCAGGTGAGGAGCTACGATATGACGGTTTACGGTAAGGGTAATTACCCCGATATCTACAGCTTCAAGTACCCCAAGGCAGGAGAGAAGAATAGTGAGGTATCGGTTTGTCTGTATCACCTAGACAACCGCAAGACCTCAGTGCTAGACCTTGGGATGAAAGAGGAGTTTTATATCCCTCGGATGACCTTCCACAAGGAGCACCTCTACGTATTCACGCTCAATAGGCTCCAAAACCACCTCCGCACATATCAGATTAATCCCGACAGCCAGGTGGCTCGTCTCTGGTTGGAGGACCAAGACGACCGCTATATAGATAGCAATAGCTGGGTGCTGCAGCTCGCTTTTACCAATGACGGAGCATACTATGTCTCTGAGACAAGTGGCAGACCACAGCTCTACCGACTCGACCAAGCCGGTGTGCGCCAGCAACAGCTCACCAAGGGGGACTACGATATCGACACCTTCTATGGCGTAACCCCAAGTGGCGAGGTGGTCTACTCCATGGCGTACCCTACGCCTATGGATCGTACTATTGTGGCACAGGATAAAAAGGGGCGTACCCGCTACCTCTCTCCCGAGAAGGGATGGAGTACTGCTACCTTTAGTAGCAATCTGAGCTACTACCTCCTTAAGCACTCTTCGGCTACCGAACTACCTAAGTACGAAATCTATCGCACACGCGATGCCAAGGCGCTCACCCTTCTAGAGGATAATAAAGCGCTGGCTCAGAGATTGGCACAGGTGAAGTACAATCATAGGGAATTCATACAAGTCAATACCAAGAGTGGGCAGACGCTTAATGCTTGGATGATCAAGCCTGAGGGCTTCGATGCGCATAAGAAGTACCCAGTGGTGATGACACAGTATAGTGGTCCAGGTTCGCAGACGGTGAAGAATAGCTTCTCATTCGGTTGGGAAGAGTACCTTGCGCAGGAGGGTTTCGTGGTCATTGCAGTAGATGGCCGTGGCACCGGAGGGCGAGGAAGCGAGTTTAAGAAGTGCACCTATCTGCAGATGGGTATGCTGGAGAGCCAAGATCAGATAGAGGCAGCCCAAGCCCTAGGTCAGATGTCCTTTGTGGATAAAGAGCGTATTGGTATCTGGGGCTGGAGCTTCGGCGGGTATATGACACTGATGACCCTCTCTCGTGGTAATGGGACCTTCGCAGCTGGAGTAGCAGTGGCACCACCTACCGATTGGCGACTATACGACTCTATCTATACTGAGCGTTACATGCGCACCCCACAGCAAAATGCCAAGGGATACCACGACACTTCGGTGATGAACCATGTCGCAGGTCTTAAGGGGGCTCTGCTTATTGTCCACGGTACTGCGGACGACAACGTACATGTGCAGAGCGTGATGCAGCTGGTACCTGCGCTGGTGGAGGCGGATAAGGATTACCGGATGCTATTCTACACCGACAAGAACCATAGTATCTATGGTGGCAACACCCGCAACCACCTCTATAGGCAATTTACCGACCACTTCAAGAAGCACCTGATGCAATGAAGATGAGTAATAAGAAGGAACCTCTCCTTCGGAAACCCGCCTGGCTCAAGATCAGCATAGCAAGTACCGACAACTATGCAGGTACTTCCGAGACCATCAAGGAAGCGGCACTCCATACCATCTGCAGTAGTGGACGGTGTCCCAATCAAGCAGAGTGCTGGAGCCGTGGTACCGCTACCTTTATGATTGGGGGTAATGAGTGCACCCGCTCTTGCCGTTTCTGCGGTACGCCTTCGTGCAAGAATCCTGCACCGCTCGACCCCGACGAGCCGCGCCGTGTAGCGGAGAGTGTCAGGAGGATGGGGCTAAAGTATGCCGTCATCACCTCGGTAGACCGTGACGATCTCCCCGATGGGGGAGCGGCGCACTGGGCAGAGACCGTTCGGGAGATACGGCGACTCTCGCCCAATACCACTATCGAGGTCCTCATCCCCGACTTCCAAGGCGACCTCACTGCTCTCGATGCCGTGCTCGAGAGCAAGCCAGATGTCGTGGGGCACAATATGGAGACGGTGAAGCGGCTCACCCCTACGGTGCGGCACCGAGCTACCTACGATACTAGTCTGAAGGTGTTGAAGCACATTGCGGATAGCGGTTTTATCACCAAGACAGGTATAATGGTAGGGCTGGGCGAGACGCCCGAAGAGGTCGAAGAACTACTTCGGGATTGCTATTCTGTGGGGGTCTCGAGCCTTACGATAGGGCAGTACCTTCGCCCTTCGAAGCAGAATATAGCGGTGGAGGAGTATGTGCACCCCGACCAGTTTAGGAGATACAAGGAGATAGGAGAGGCACTCGGACTCTCGCATGTGGAGAGTGGTCCTCTGGTGCGCTCGTCCTACAAAGCCGACCAACAGTTTGAAGTCGCCAAGAAAAGTATCCATCTAAAAGACTTATAACCCATGCGTCGTTGTCTCTCCTTACTTCTATTCGTGTGGTGCCCCCTAATGGTGATGGCTCAGACGGGGTGGCAAGGGGAGTGGCAAGGCGACTTACAAGCATTTCATATCGAAGGCGCTACCCTCACCCACCGTAATGATGGTGTGGCGGGTAGCGCTTCTATCTTCCGGCCTTATCAGCTCGAGAGTACTCTTTCTTGGCGCTTTGGCTTCCGGTTTGTCAGTCTTCCCACTACCGCCAATACCTTTGAGTACACCCCCTTGTATATCGATGAGGGCAACTATCGGTACTACTATAAGGTCATCCCCTATGGCAATCAGAAAGGGATTCAGCTGGTGCAAGAGACCCACGAGGCTTATAGTGGGCATTGGCGCAAGCTATCGAGCCAAGTCCTCTCACAGCAATTATTCAAGTCCGCCCTACTGGTATGGAACAACCTACAGGTAGAGCTCTTCTACGACAAAGAGCGAGGGCTACAGCTGCAAACCTTTAGTACGCATACCGGACTGTGGCAGGGGGAGTGGGTGAAGATACGACAAGGAAAGGTTACGCCACGTTTTACCATCTCCACAAAGTTCTCTTCGCAAAGGAAACTAGACTATACCTACCTTCTCCCTGAGCTGGTGGGCGGTAGCGCAGCCCCTGAGGAGGTGAAAATCCTACGCTTCGAGCCTGAGGATATAGGGCGGGTTACGCTCTACCTCTCTGCCCCAGTGCTGGTACACAATGCTAGGGTCACTTGCGGCGGTTTTCAGCCTACCATTGCTTCAGGGGCTGCGGCAGATCAGTTGGTGGTCTACCTAGGTGTTGCTTTTGCACCTAATAGTCAATACGACTTCACCATCCACGGGCTCCAAGATAGGTCTGGACACACCTTCTCTCTCTCGTTTGTTGTGGAGACTAAGGGCGAGACCTCGGGGAGTACTGCCATACCCACGGGTGTCTACTTTACCGAAATTATGGCATCCCCTCCCGAGTCGGGACCTCTCCAAGCGGTGAAGTACATAGAGCTCTACAATAATAGTGGTGCACCTCTTGCGCTAGGCGATTTGTATCTCCTCTACGGTCGTACCAAGTACCCCTTGCCAATGGCTACGGTAGCCAATCGCTCTTTTGCCGTCCTCTATCTGGAGAGTGATCCCCCTCTCTCCCGCTTGGGTACCCTTGTGCCTATGGAGCGCTTCCCCGCTCTAGGGAGTAATTTCACACTGTCGCTCAATGATACCAATGGCGTGGAGTATGACAAAGTCGCCTTTTCGTCTCGGCTTTATGGTGAGGGAGAAGCGAAAGGGGGCGCCTCTATTGAGCGTGTCACTTACAATCCTGATAGCTGGCGAAGGAGCAACCACCCCAATGGCGGCACGCCTGGTGCGCCTACCACGCTGATGCCTTATAACAAGGTGGTTCAGGGGAGTGTGGTGATCAATGAACTGATGCTCTCGCCTACCACTACGGGGGAGAAGTATATCGAGTTGTTCAATAACTCGTCTGAGGTGGTCGACCTCGCCGATCTCTACCTCTCTTATACCAATAAGGAGGAGGGTGTCTCTGCCGCTTCGTGGTTGCTGGTGCGTGAGTCGTATCTCCTACAACCGAAGAGCTATGTGGTGCTCTCGCCATTTCCCGAAATACTCCCTAAGCTCTATCCTCAGAGTGATGCTCATGCCCTTGTAGAGCGGATAGACTTCCCCGCTATCTCCCCTACTTACTCCGAAATAGCACTCCACGCACACACCTCCCACCAAGTGGTGGATGCGGTGGTCTATCGCCGACAGTGGCTGGGGGAGAATAGCTCGGATCGTACGGGTTTCTCGCTCGAACGCCTCAGTCCTAGTGCCGACGGCACCCAGCGTCATAGCTGGAGGCGAGCACTAGAGAACGGCTCAAAGAAAGGCATGGGTGGTACCCCTGGGATCAAGAATAGTGTAGATGGGAGCGCCCTCCCCGATGACACTCAGACAGGTGCAATAGAATGGCCTGATAATCCTACGCTCAGCCTGGAGCAAGTGGTGCCTATGTTCCAACGTTTTTCCTCCCTAGCTACACTCACGCTGTATAGTCTCACGGGCGATGTCCTTATGTCAGTATCGGGCGCAGATATACGTCCACTTTTTACTTCGCTGAGGGCGGGCACGGCACCGCTTCCTACCATGTTGTTCCTTGTGGATTTGCACTTTTACAACCCCGATAAGGAGCCTGCTTCGGTAAGCTATAAGTCTACATGGCTACATATTCGGTAAGTCCCGGATTTAACCTATCCCTATTTCTATTATCAAAAGGAGAGAAAGGAATAGATTACTTAATGAAAATTGGACTTTGGATATGAAGAAGATTAAGTTGCTACTCGCTGCTGCTACAGTGTTGCTTGTGTCATCGTGTTCGATGTTTATCCCTATGGGTGGACAAAGGTATCCTTATGGTGGAAATAATGGCAACCACTATGGGGTGATTAGAAAGGGCACCCATATTAGCGATGTGATTAGGGTCAATGGTGAGCCTGACTATGCGGATTCTTACATGAATGGGCGCAACCGTATGGATGTACTCTACTACTATCGACCCAATTGGAATAATAGATACAATTCTCGGGATCGCATAGCGGTTAAGTATACTTTCCGCAATTCTTACCTGCAGAGTACGAAGCAAGAGAAGATTAAGACTCGCAAAAATAAGAGCCGTTACGATCGTGATGACGACCGATATTACCGCCGCTACGATGACCGTGACCATCGCCGGAATAAGCGCAATAAGTCTCGTTGGGACTAAGAAGCTATAGATGGAGTGGGACAATGCCCCCAAACCCCCTAAAGGGGGCTTTCCCTTGCTCACAGGATGTACAAGCCCCCTTTAGGGGGTTTGGGGGCTAACTCTCCACGGCCTCGGGCTTCGCCCTCAACCGAGGCTCGCGTAAACTGCGCTACTGCCCCCAAACCCACTAAAGGGGGCTTTCCCTTGCTCACAGGAAGTACAAGCCCCCTTTAGGGGGGTGGGGGCTAACTTTCCACGGCCTCGGGCTACGCCCTCAACCGAGGCTACCGTAAACTGCGCTAATGTTTTCTATTATTGTTCGTTATGAGTGATCCCGAACCCCAGCGGTGTCGTGGGGGTGCAGCCTTCTAACCGTAATCGCTCAGGCGAGCACCAGTTGTGACGAGCGAGAGCGGGCAAATTTATTCCTAGGAATAAATTTATTTATCTGTACAAATAAATTTATTTATCTCTAGGAATAAATTTTGCTGATATAGGGTCTCAGGAAATGGTTATAGCGATAACAAGCAAACGATGATATAGACCATAGGGATTGAGGGAACATTATCAGGCTATTACACTGATGAATATTCGTGATGGCGACATTGGGTATACGGGGGTGTAAACAAATGTGACCCGCTGGTGGGCGGGTCACAACTATCTTTGCTATGTCACTGCTTCTTGAGTTGTTTGGCGTACTTCTCGAGGAGCTGATGGAGGCGCTTGTCGTCTTTTTTCGGAGCGATCAGGAGGGTGTCATCGAGGTCTACGATGAGGTAATCCTCTAGCCCTACCACCACGATGTCTTTGTGCTTGACGCCTTGGTGTACCATGGTGCGGGAGCTGTCTTCGAGTAGCACCTTGCCTTTTCCCTCGGTATTTTCTGGCGTGCAAAGTGTGGGGTGATGCTCTAGATGCTGCTGTAGGCTCTGCCAAGTGCCGAGGTCGTCCCAGTCGAAGGTCCCTTGAATACAAGCTACATTATCGGCCACTTCCATTACGCCATAGTCTATGGAGATAGAAGGGCAAGCGAGGAATGCTCTGGATACGGCATCTATCTCTCCAGGCTGACCATATACGTTGATCTCGGCGAAGTGAACCGCTACCTCGGGGAGGTACTTCTCAAGAGCGCTGATAATATCACGCACACGCCAGACGAACATCCCCGAGTTCCACACATAGTTGCCTGTGGCAAGGAGCTGTACCGCTTCCTCTTCGCAGGGCTTTTCCTTGAACCTAACGATAGGTCCTACGCCTGTGGCTTTGGCTTCCTCGCCTAGCTCTATGTAACCATAGCCCGTAGCGGGATAGGTAGGGGGGATACCTATGGTCATGAGGCAGTTGTGTTCCTTCACATAGGCGACGGCTCCGAGGAGGGTCTCTCTGAAAGCTTTGATATTGGTGATATGCTGATCGGCAGGGGATACAATCATCACCGCATCGGGGTTGATGCTGGCAATCTTGTAGGCAGCATAAGCAATTGCGGGAGCGGTATTGCGGCGATCTGGCTCCGTGAGCACTTGGCTCGGGTGGAGGGCAGGCAGCTCATTGAGTACCATCTTCTCGAACTTCTTACCCGTTACGACCAATACATTGTCCTCGGGGACTAGGGTATCGAAGCGGTCGAAGGTCTCTAGAATCATTGACCTCCCGCTCCCTAGGATATCGAGAAACTGCTTGGGACGATTCTGCCGGCTCCAAGGCCAGAAACGGGAACCAATCCCTCCAGCCATGATAACACAGTAGTTGTCGTTGAGTAGACTATTCATCTTCGCTTACTTTTGTTGGGAGAATAAGAGGGTACTATCCCGCTGAATGGCAGGCTCTGTCCACTCTTTTGGTTCGAAAGACCACTTTGCCTTTACAATAGGAGTATAAGGATTGTGTTTCTTGAAGAAGTCTATGAGATAGAATCTTAGATCCTTGTCGGTAGACTTGACTAGCCTCTCTGGTAGCTCCTCGGCAGGGATGCCGCCGCCACGTGTAAGGAGCCCACCACCGCCATTGCCCCGATAGGAGTTGATGGCTACTAAGTATTCCTTTTGGGGGTCGAACTCCTTGGTTCCTACTTTCTCTATTATCACGCGCTCTCCTTTGGGCTGGGTAACGTCTACAGTGTAGGTCATCCCAGAGGCGGAGTCGAAGTTAAAAGAGGCATTCTTGGTAGCGAGGTATTGCCCACCGAGCTTCGACTCGTCTATCTGAATAAGACGGTCGGTAGGCGAGGTCATGGTCTGTATCCAGCGATCATAGCTCTCCTCTAGCGTCTTGCGGATTTCGTCGCCCGTGAGCTTCATGAGGTAGAGGGTATTTTCGTACCTATAGAGCTTGAATAGGTCTCTTACCGCTATCTCGCCTTGGTTAAGGGTGACATTGAAGTCCAGTGGAGCGGTAAAGGATACCTCTGCCTCGGGATAGATGAAGAACTGTAGCTGGTGGATAAGATCGGTAAAAGGGGTGGGGCGGAAGAAGGCACTCCTAGCCTCGATAGGGCTAGTGAGTGTAGCGATGGGGCGCGCCACGAAGTCTCTGACTGCCTGCTCTTGGTCTTTGAATCCCATCAAGAGCGCTGGGTCGGGCTGTACCTCTTCGAGCGATACAATCTCAGGGGCAAGGGTGATTCGTCCTTTGCCCTTCTTGCTATCGTGGAAGGTGACCACGGTGTGGCTCACCGCATTGGCATCGTTAGCGGGGTTGAGGAGGTAGGTGACCTTACCATCCTGATGCACTACCGAGTCAAGTAGCTGTCGATGGTCGTGCCCTAGGAGTACGAGATCCAGCTCGGGCACCTCGCGTGCCATTTGGTAGCCTACATTCTCCGACAATGGGCGAGTCTCGCCATCCTTATCGCCGCTACCACTATGGATGAGTGCCACAATCATATCGGGTTTGCTCGCCTGTATCTCGGGGAGATACTTCTTTATGGTCTCCACCTGGTCGGTAAACTCCAGTCCCTCCCACAATACGCGAGGGAGGTTGTGGGTAAGACCGGGCATAGTGGTACCTATCACTGCTATCCTGCGCCCGCCCTTCTGGATAAAGACGTAGGGCAGGAAGTAGGGGGCGTCTGTCCCCTCCTTCAGTACGTTGGCACCCAGTACGGGGAGCTTAAGTTCCGCCACGAACCTATCATAGGTGCTGTGCCCTGTCTCGATATCGTGATTACCTATAGAGATAGCGTCGTAGCCCATCTGGTCGAGCACCTGAGCATAGATATGCGTGGAGGCAGTGTCGATAAAGTTGTAGTAATAGGCGGAGGGTTGTCCCTGTAGGATATCCCCCGCATCAAGAAGCAGTACTTCATCGCTTCCCTGCTTTAGCTGCTTGATATAGCTGGAGACACGGGCGTAGCCTCCAGTGCCTGGCTGGTCATTGACAAAGTCGTAGGGAAAAAGATTGCCATGGACATCGGTAGTATGCACGATGTGTAGCGTGGTGCTCTTCTCAGGAGGTTGGCACCCAGCCAAGAGAAGGAGCAGAGAGGCAAATAGTATTATCCGCTTCATCTTGAGTATTATTCTACAATGTCGATTTCGTCGAGTAGGCGTTGGGCTCCGAGGTACTTGTCAAGTACTAGGAGTAGGTAGCGAGCATCCACGATGATACTTCTCTGGTAGTCGGGGAGGTATTGTATATCACCACCTACGCCTTCCCAGTTGCGGTCGAAGTTGATACCCACAAGCTCGCCACGACCATTCACAAGTGGTGAACCAGAGTTGCCACCTGTAGAGTGGGTAGTAGAGATAAAGTCCACAGGCATCTTGCCATTCGCTAGGGCTAGTTTGCCGAAGTCCTTAGCCTTATATATCTCTATGACCTTAGGGAGCAGGTAAAACTCGGGGCTATTGTCGTCCCTCTTCTCCATGATACCCTCCATCGTGGTCTGGTGCCCATAGTAGACATTGTCTCGTGGCGAGTAGCCCTTTACTCTACCGAAGGTATAACGAAGGGTGAGGTTGGCATCAGGCCATAGGTTCATCTCGCCCTCCATCTCGAGCATCCCTTGGAGCATCGTTTTGCGTGCGAAGGCGAAGTCTCTGTCGTACTCTGCTAGTGCCTTAGATATTGTAGCTATGTCGTTGTGTGTAGCCATGGCAAGTGCCACAAGAGGATCGCTAGCATAGTCGTTGTAGGTTTTGCCCTTGAGGATTTGCTGGAGCTTCTCTCTATTTTGGTAGAGGCTATTGTCGAAGACCTTATCTAGTTCTCCGCGCTCAAGAAGAGCTTTCGCAATCGCTGGCGCTGCTAGCTCCACTGGTAGTGTCTCAGTGCCCTGCACCTTTTGGATATAGTCGAGCACTGCGGTAAGCATCGCTTTGGTGACCTTCTTATCTACCGCTATATTGTAGTCCTTATTGAAGTAGTTGTCGAGCTGCTTCATGAACTTATCTGGCTCTGTATTGGCAAACTCTTTCTCCGTAAGTAGGGGAGCACGCATAGTTTCTACGGCTCGGTTCAGACCCTCATCGTATATCTTGGAGAGTGCACGTAGCTTGGCACGCTCTGCCACCATGGATTCTATCTTGTCTATAGCTTGGGCATACTCGGGCTTGCCTACCTTCTTGGCGTAGGCGCGGAGCTTGTCTACCATTGCCCGCTTATTGCCCTCGAAGTCCATCTTATTGGTTGCCCAATTGGTGCCTATGGCATTTTTGTAAGCGTTGGTGGAGCCTTGGTACTTAGCTGCGTACTGGATATTGACCGCCTCGTCCTTCATCATCTCTTCCCACATGGTCTCCTGGCGAACTTTCCTGAGGTCGATGCGGATCTGGTTGTCTATATCTCTACGCTCTACTACCTCGCTAGGGGTATAGAAGTGATTGGTGGTGCCAGGGAAGCCCATCATCATTACGAAGTCGTCCTCCTGCACTCCAGAGCTATTAATCTTGAGGTAGTACTTGGGGTTGAGTGGGATATTCTCTGCTGCGTACTCTGCTGGCGAACCGTCGGGAGCGGTGTAGATGCGGAATACCGAGAAGTCGCCAGAGTGGCGAGGCCAAGCCCAGTTATCGGTATCGGCACCAAACTTGCCGATACAGCTAGGAGGTGCAGCTACCAATCGGATATCGGAGTAGATCTTCTTGACAAATAGGTAGTACCTATTGCCTTCATAAAAAGGCGCCATATCTAGGTTCACACCATTGGTGAGCTCGCCTCTATTCTCCTTGTACCACTGTTCCGCTACCTTGCGAAGAAAAGCACGGCGCATGTATTGCAGTGGGTCGGTGATGCCTTTCGCCTTGATATAACTATTGAGATAGTCGGTAGCATCTACGATCTCCTCTACTATCGTGACCGTGAGCCCAGGGTTGGGGAGCTCGGACTGTAGAGTAGGGGCATAGAACCCATCACGGAGGTAGTTGTGGTCTACCGAACTGTGGTTTTGGATCTCACCAAAACCGCAGTGGTGATTGGTGATGACCAATCCCTGACTAGATATGATCTCTCCCGTACATCCGCCACCGAACTGTACTACAGCGTCTACTAACGACCCTTTGCCAGGGTTGTAGATATCCTCTGCCGACATTTGCATACCCATTGCTTGCATCTTGGCGAGGTTCTGTTGCTTCAGGAATTGTACCATCCACATCCCTTCGTCGGCCTTAGCCATTGGCGCTACGAAGAGTACCGCCGCGGCGGCTGCTAACCATCTCTTCATCATCTTCATGCTCTTATCTCTATTTGTCTGTTATTTATTCCAAGTACTATAGGGGTGTTGTGCCAAGTAGTAGTTGAGGTAGTGCGGGTCGTTGGTCACCTCCTCGCCTATCCATTCAGGGATGATGACCGTCTCTTCTAGCGATGGTAGCTCCAGCTCCGCTATGATCAACCCTTCGTTCTCCTCCAAGAAGAAGTCCACCTCCCACCTGCGTGCGCCATCTGTGATGATATGGCGCTGTTTCACAATCTTGCTGTAGTGGCTCAGCTGCATCATCTCTATCGCATCCTCTACAGGGATTGGGTACTCAAACTCACTGCGGATACCGAGTTTCTCTGTCAGAGCCTTCTTGATGGTGAGATATGCCTCCTCCATATTGATTAGGCGAATGCGCACCGTGAGTCCCTCATCGTTGGCGATATAGGCTTGCTGTATATTTAGTACTACATCGCTCTCAGGCAATTGTGCTCCAGGTTTGAGCAAAAACTTACGTTCTATCTCTAATGCCATAGCTCCTATCTTATCTAATGGTTACCTGTGTAGCGCCAAATCCGTATTGCTGGAATGAGGCGTCCTGCTGGTCGTATCTGGGGTACTTGCGCTTTAGGAGATTGATTACGGCTTGGCGCAATACACCCTCGCCCTTGCCGTGTATAAAGATAATCTTCTTTCCCTTGAAAGAGGGTTTGCGATGTGCTCGAAGCACTTCCTCTACCCTTTTGAGTTGGAGCTCCAGCATATCCCGAGGCTCCAAGCCTACGGTGCTATCTACCACTTCATCTATATGTAGGTCGATTACTAGAGGCTCGCTGAGTTTCTTTTGGGGCTCGGTGTGAGGGCGCTTCTGCTGAGTAGCCACCTTCTGAGACATCATCTCTGCTGCGAGCTTCTCGGCATCAATCTTATTTGTGGTCATTACCTTGTCGTCCTTCACTAGTTCGTACACAATGGCGTGGTCGTCGAAGTAGGGCGTCTCTATAAAGGCATTCTCCTTGAAAAACTTAGCACCATCTATCTTCAGTTCGACATCCACAGAGTGCTTAGGACGGTAGGGCACCCCTTCCTCCTTGAAAGCGATAATCTGGAAAGTACTCTTGGCACGCTCGGGTAGCTCGTCGGGACTAAAACTCTCTAGTAGCTCCGAGCTATCAAAAGAGATCATACCCGCGAATCTGAGCTCATGGGCTGCACCGCGCCCCGAGGTGTAGGTGACAAAGAGATCGTAGTTGGAGTCATTGACGAGGAATACCTCGTAGTGGCTCTGTCCGATGCGCCCACCCTCCTCGGGTAGATAGCATAGGGTGATATTGAGTAGCTCTCCACTAGGGTCGCTCCCTCGCTTAGGGGCAGGTCGGTAGGTGCTCTTGCGCTGGGGCTGAACCGCAGTAGTTGCGGGAGCCTCTTGCTTCTTAGCACTCACGGGCGGTACTATAGTAGCTCCATCCTCTACCTTAACCACCTCATTATGTAGTACAGGAATCTCGAAGCCCGACTCGTCTTCTACATATACTACACCACTAGAGCGTAGTACCTTGCGTACAACACCCCCTCCAGTGGTATTGAGAAACCGAACCCTATCCCCGATATTTACTTGTATATCCATGCTCGTTAACGTTATATTGCACAAATGTACCTAATTTATCAGTGATAATCGGGTTCTCTTATTGCCAAATGTCGGTTGTCCTCACCATTACCAATGTGTCGTAAGGGCTATATCAGCCCGATAGTGCTCAATAGAGTAGAGCTCCAAGGTAGAAGTAGTAGGGCGGAAGTTTACCTTCCCTTATCCATTGGGTAGGGATGCCGAAAAGCTCCTCGGAAGTGCCCATGAGGTCGAAACAGAAGTTCTCCAGAGAGTAACGAATAGCTTCGGGATGACGGCAAGGCTTGTCCTTGAGTCGAGCACAGGTACCACGAGGACACCTGCGGCAGCTTCCCGCAAAGCAGGCTCGACTGCCGGGTCGGCTCTTCTCCAGTGCCAGAATTTCCCGATCGGTAATCAGGCGAACGGCATCGCCTATCTCCTCGGCAAGATCCATAAGCTCTTGCATCGAGCCCTCACGCCCAGCATATTCCTCATTGAGTACTACCTCGTAGCCATATAGCTCTATCTGTGTGTAGCCCTCTAGGAGGGTGTTGAGGTCGAAGTTAAAAGGCGGACAGCTCCAGAGCTTTCCATACTGGCGGCAATGCTTACAAGCCTCTCGGAACCGCTCTATATGTTGATACCGCTCCACGTATTCGTGAAGCGGTATCAATCTAGAATGAGTCTTTATCTCTCCGTATTTCATCTTTCCTTGAGGATGACATCGTGGGCGCCTCCCTCTACGATAGAGGTGGAGGATACGAGTGTTATCTTGCTATTGTAGTGTAGCTCATGGATGTTTACTGCGCCACAACTGCACATGGTAGACTTCATCTTGCTCAGCGTGAGCATTAGATTGTCTTTCATCTTACCAGCATAGGGGACGTAGCTATCTACACCCTCCTCAAACTTCATGCCTTCGGTAGTGCTACCGCTATCGTAGCGCTGCCAGTTCTTAGCACGGTTCGAGCCTTCGCCCCAGTACTCCTTTACATAGTTGTTGTTGATCTTGAGCTTCTTCGTGGGGCTCTCATCGAAGCGCGCAAAGTACCTACCCATCATCAGGAAGTCGGCTCCCATGGCGAGCGCTAGCGTCATGTGGTAATCATGCACGATGCCACCGTCCGAACAGATTGGGATATATACCCCTGTCTCCTCGAAGTACTTGTCGCGGGCTTTGGCGATATCCATTATCGCTGATGCCTGACCACGACCAATACCCTTCTGCTCACGAGTAATACAGATAGAGCCACCACCAATACCTACCTTTATGAAGTCTGCCCCAGCCTCTACGAGATAGAAGAAGCCATCTGGGTCTACTACATTACCTGCTCCGATAGGCGTGTCGGGATAATGCTCCTTTACCCAAGCGAGGGTCTGCTGCTGCCATACCGAGTAGCCATCGGAGCTATCGATACATAGGACATCTACCCCTGCCTCTACGAGTGCAGGCACACGCTCCTTGTAGTCGCGGGTATTGATACCACCGCCTACTAGTAGCTGCTTATTCTCTTTGCCAGAGAGCTCGAGAGGGTTCTCTTTGTGGCTATCGTAGTCCTTACGGAATACGAAGAATTGGAGGTTCTGATCCTCATCAATGATAGGCAAGGTATTGAGCTTGTGCTCCCAGATTACATCGTTGGCCTCCTTGAGGGTAGTACCCAGCTTGCCTACCGTGAGTTTCTCAAATGGCGTCATGAAAGACTCTATCTTGGTCTCTAGTGGCGTAGTGGAGATACGATAGTCGCGGCTCGTAACAATGCCGAGGAGCTTGCCATTGGCAGTGCCATCCGCTGTGATAGCGATGGTAGAGTGTCCCGTCTTCTGGGTGAGTGCCAATACATCTCGTAGGGTCTGGGAAGGAGTGAGATTGGAGTCGCTGGTTACGAATCCAGCCTTGAACTTCTTCACTTTGCGCACCATCTCGGCTTGGCTCTCAATAGATTGCGAACCGAAAATAAACGAAAGGCCACCATTGCGTGCCAACTCAATAGCAAGGGTATCATTAGATACCGATTGCATGATGGCGCTTACGAAAGGAATGTTGAGGTTAATCTTGGATGCTTCACCTTTGTGGTGCTTCACCAGTGGTGTCCGCAGGTCTATATTTTCAGGGGTGCACTCTGCTGTAGTGAGTCCCGGAATCAGTAGATACTCCCCGAAGGTGTGGGAGATTTGGTCTAGTACTTTTGCCATGTTTCCTCTAATGGTTCTAAAAGTTATGAGGTACAACTTGCTCGCAAATTTACACAAAATGTCCGAGCTTGCAAAGCCCCCCCATCCTTCCCTCAATGGCGCGCACCGGTAAAAGAAGTCCGAGTATAAGGCGCTATACCATATTGTATATCGCCATATATTGCTGGAAAACGCTCTAGTATTACCCCTCTCAATTTCTCCTAATAATGATGATTAAAGGGAGCAACATGATTAGTAGGTAGCCGATTATTTCCTTTCTATTAGATCCTTCAGCCCAAATATCCAATACTATAGCTAACGCAATTAGTATTATACTTAGAACAAGGACGGTTTTGTTCTTGCGCAATATCATATTCTTTATTGGATGTCTCCGCTCAGTATGAGTTATTACTCAGTTGCAAAGATACAACAATATTGCCCTATTTGAACTGAGGAGAGGAGACTTGATACCGTCAGAATGAAGGGATATTTTTTGTTTTGTTGGTGCGTTAGTTTTTTATTATTTTGTCGGTAAGAGTTATTCGGGATATTGATTTCATTAACTAAATATGAGGAAAATATGCAGTAGCATTTTATTGGTACTATTATGCATTCTACTTTCCGTTTCCTGTAATAAGAACAGTGAATTGGAGGAAACGTCTTTGTCGAACTTCACACAATTCGAAAGTGTAAAGAATAAATTAGACGCTGATGTTAAAGTGGCAAATAGGCGTGCGCAATTGCGTTCGGCATCGGATGACGAGACCCCACTTATACTGAAAGAAGTCGATATAGACTGGGATGAATCTAGATTTGTAACTTTTGGAGATTCTACCATATTTATGTGGGTTCCTTTTGATGCCAAGTTCAATTCTGTATTGGTCTCGAATGAAGTTGATTCCATCAGAGCAAAAGAGTTCAACCACAAATTGAGTTATACAACGCTGGTTCGGTACGAAAATATTTCTGATTCGATCTCAGGAGTTAGCTTGTATGCACATATTATACCTAGCATTGAGTACCTATATTCGGGAGCACCTCTTTATGATTCCGATAGATTTGTCCCAAAGCACTTTGATGGACAGATACACCTATATAATCTAGATGGCAACTTGATTGGCATACGTCAGTACATAGATGGCAAGCCCTATGAAATAGCAGAGGAGCTTCGTGCTATTCTTTCTAT
>NZ_JADRGN010000036.1:0-22689 GCF_018206105.1 Porphyromonas levii | reverse complement strand
CAATAATAGTGGTTCTTTTTGTCAGTCTTCCCTGTCTTGGCACCGACTTTGCATATATAGAGCTTGAAAGTATAATATTAGCATATGTATATAATATGAGTGACAAGACAATGAAGAATGGTAAGATTGGGGTACAGAGCGACAACATGTTCCCAATCATCAAGAAGTTTCTCTATAGTGATAATGAGATCTTCCTGCGTGAAATAGTATCTAATGCCGTTGATGCCACCCAAAAGTTACGTACTCTAGCAAGTAAAGGAGAGTACAGTGGTCCAATGGATGATCTCAAGGTAGAGGTAAAGATTGATGGTGATAAGCTTATCATAAGTGATAAAGGTGTCGGTATGAGTGCCGATGAGATTGAGAAGTACATCAATCAGATAGCTATCAGCGGTGCCGAGGAGTTTGTCCAGAAGTACAAAGACGATGCTGCCAGCATCATCGGTCACTTTGGTCTAGGCTTCTACTCTAGTTTTATGGTCTCTCGTAAGGTCGAGATCTACACCCAGAGCTACCGGGAAGAAGAGGATAGTATCCGTTGGATCTGCGAAGGCAACCCTGAATTCTCTATGGAGGTAGCCGAGAAGCGTCCACGTGGTACCGATATTATTCTGTATATCGATGAGGAGTCCAAAGAATTCCTTGAGCCAACACGTATTCGCCAGTTACTAGAGAAGTACGCTAAGTTCCTCCCTGTGCCTATAGTCTTTGGTAAAGAGAAAGAGTGGAAAGACGGTAAGGAAATGGAGACCGATAAGGATCTCGTGATTAATGCTACCGAGCCTCTCT
Organism: Porphyromonas levii; assembly: GCF_018206105.1. Taxonomy (NCBI): domain Bacteria; kingdom Pseudomonadati; phylum Bacteroidota; class Bacteroidia; order Bacteroidales; family Porphyromonadaceae; genus Porphyromonas; species Porphyromonas levii. Next base: position 21,900 of record NZ_JADRGN010000036.1, on the reverse strand, counting down.
GGATTAAGATGCCTAGTGAGCTAGAGGATAAGCAGTATGAAGACTTCTATCAGATGCTCTATCCGATGAGCGAAAAGCCGCTCTTCTGGATTCACCTCAATATTGACTATCCTTTTAACCTCACTGGTATCCTTTACTTTCCTAGAGTCAAGAGCAATATGGATTTACAGAAAAATAAGATCCAACTCTATTCTAACCAGGTCTTTGTTACCGACTCTGTCGAAGGCATTGTGCCAGATTTTCTAATGCTCCTACATGGCGTCATTGACTCTCCCGATATTCCCCTCAATGTCTCCAGAAGCTATCTTCAAGCGGATCATAATGTGAAGAAGATTTCTTCATATATTACTCGCAAGGTAGCCGACAAGCTCGCAGAGCTATTCAAGGACGACCGTGTGACTTACGAGGAGAAGTGGGAAGTACTTGATCTCTTCGTCAAATATGGCATGCTTACCGATGAGAAGTTCTACGAGAAGGCAGAGAAGTTCGCCCTTCTCAAGAATACTCAGAAGAAGTACTATACCCTCGCTGAGTACCGCGATTTGATAAGCTCTGAGCAAACGGATAAGGATGGGCACGTCGTCTACCTATATGCCGTAGATCTTGAAAAGCAATACAGCTACATCAAGGCAGCCAATAACCGTGGTTACGATGTGCTTTTGATGGATGGTCAGCTAGATATCCACGTTATTAGCATGCTTGAGCAAAAGGTGGCACAGTCTCACTTTGTAAGGGTTGATAGCGATACTATCGACAACCTGATTAAGAAAGACAGCACTATGGGTGACCATGCTGAGGTATCTGAGGAGGATAAGAGACTTCTTGAGCATCTATTCGAACAGCAGTTGCCAAAGGAAGATAAGGTGATGCTATCTGTCCAGACAAGTCATCAAGGGAAGGATGCCAAACCGCTTGTACTGGTTCAAGGTGAATATATGCGTCGTATGAAGGACATGGCTGCTATGCAGCAGGGGATGAACTTCTATGGCGAGTTGCCAGATAGTTATGTGGTGAACCTCAACCTTGATCACCCTGTAGTAAGGGGCATAGCAGTCGTTTTCAACGAGACGGAGAGCGAAGACTACAAGGCGCTTCAAGCCGATCACCGTGGTCAGGAGGCTAGAGTGGCAGCTATTCATCAGCAGCTAGACGATGACAAGTTGAGTGATGAAGAGAAGAAGACTCTTCGTGACGATCTATCTGCCACCAATGATAAGATTAGCGAAATCGATGAGAAACTCTCCGAAGTCTACAAGACATTCGGTAATAACCACAAGGTTATTTCTCAATTGATTGACCTCGGACTTCTCTCTAGTGGTCTCCTCAAGGGTGAAGCTCTCGATAGCTTCATCACTCGCTCAATGGACTTCCTAAGTGAAAAGTAATAGGTTCCTGTCGCTAATATGACAGCTAACAATAGGGAATGGACGACCTCCGTCCCCACAAAACGCAAAAGGGCTATGCGGGCATGTGCTTGCATAGCTCTTTTGTATATATGTACGTAGACGATGAAGTGCTATAGCAGAGCACTGCAAGCCGTACAGCCTAGTGAAGGTCAACCACTTAGTGCGCATAGTCAAGTAAATTAGGAAATGAGAGTCAACAGACCAGTGAATCTTCAGGCACATAAGGTCTAGTAGATAGTCAATTTCGTTCGAAAAGTGTCAATATATTTAGGAAAAGACGGATGCCGTAGGGGCGAAAAACCTTTCACCTCTACCCATACACCGCCCTCGGTATACCTCATGACCATTTAGTATATACTAATTGTCTGATTTAATATATACTAATTAGACCATTTAATATATATCAAATTACTCAATTAGTATATATTAAATGGTCATATGCTTAATATAGCGCGGGCAGCTAGGAGCCAACGAACGTTTTTGCGGTTCCGTATAAGACGGTTGTTGGCTCCCTATTTCTGTATTTCGTGAAGATGGCTTCGTCCTATTTTACTGTGGTTTTTGAGATTTCGTACTCAAATAATATTTTAGGATTGGGTAATAAATTGGTATCTTTACCCTGCAAGTGAAACCAACTTATGTAGACGAAGATGAAGAAGAGTGAAATCGTGGTGCCAGTAGTGGAGAAGGAGTTTGACGAGCTAAGCAGTGCTGAGCGTGAGTTAGTAGATGCTGCTCGTACTATTGCTCGTGATGCTTATGCCCCTTACTCAAAGTTTAGAGTAGGTGCGGCAGTTAGGCTACAGAGTGGTAGGATAGTCACTGGATCCAATCAGGAAAATGCCGCTTACCCATCTGGTTTATGTGCCGAGCGTACCACGCTCTTCTACGCAGGTGCTCAGTATCCTGATGATCCTGTGGTCGCTCTTGTGGTAACCGCCATGAGGGGAGATAACCAGTACGCTGCTGTGGCAGCACCATGTGGCGCATGCCGTCAGGTAATTTTGGAGACAGCAGATAGGTACAAACATCCCTTCCCAGTATATCTAGCCGGACCAAATTCAGTGAAAATCGTAGATGATTGTAGGCTTCTATTACCTATTAATTTCGATGCTTCTTCTCTCTAAGTACGATAATGAGTGACTTTGTAGTATCGGCTAGGAAGTACCGCCCGAGTACGTTCGAAAGTGTAGTGGGGCAAAAAGCCCTTACCACTACGCTGAAGAATGCTATTGAGCAAAATAAGCTTTCTCATGCTTATCTATTTTGTGGACCAAGGGGAGTGGGCAAGACATCGTGCGCAAGGATATTTGCCAAGACGATAAACTGCCAAAACCGTACGCCATCAGGAGAGGCATGCAATGAGTGTGAGAGCTGTATAGCCGCCAATGAACAGCGCTCTTATAATATTATGGAGCTGGATGCAGCATCCAATAACTCTGTCAATGACATCCGTCAATTGATAGATCAGGTATACATCGCACCTACAAGTGGTAAGTATCGGGTGTATATTATCGATGAGGTGCATATGCTCTCTAGTAGTGCTTTCAATGCCTTTCTTAAAACACTCGAGGAGCCTCCGGCTCACGCTATTTTCATACTAGCAACAACGGAGAAGCACAAGGTGCTGCCCACAATTATATCGCGTTGTCAGGTACACGACTTTAGTCGAATCACAGCTCAAGATATCGCCGATCACTTGCAGTGGATAGCGCAGAACGAAGGGATCTACACTGAGCCTGAAGCGCTTCAGATGATAGGGATTGCGGCAGATGGAGGTATGCGCGATGCCCTCAGTATGTTTGATCAGATTGCTGGCTTTGGAGGAGGGAGGATTACCCTACAAGGCGTGCGAGAAAACCTCAACTTACTGGATGAGGATGAGTACTTCAAGTTGCTCTACTATGTTACGGAGGGGTCATACCCTAAGACACTAACGCTTGTGAATGACCTACTCATACGAGGATATGAGGGGGATATCATCATGCGAGGTTTCTCTGCATTTCTCCGCAATGTACTTCTGGCACAATCGCCGGAGACACTTTATTTAGTGGAGACACCTTTGTCCATTCGAGAGCGTATGCAGAAGGCTGCGGCCTATACGCCAGCCTATATGCTTTGGAACTACCTTAAAGTGAGCAGTAGTTTTGGGGCGCAATACAAGAGTAGTGGAGATAAGCGGCTTGCGCTAGAGGTAGCGTTAATGAAGATGTGCGAAATGAATGGTAATAGTCCGCTTGCAACACCTCCTTCGGTAGAGCCTACTCATCCAGCTCCCACGGATAGTGCTAAGCCATCTGCACCGCCCCCTCCTCAGCAAACTGCTACACCGCCAACGGCTAATCCGCAAGGAGGAGTAGGGCAGATGAGCCAGCCGCAGCAGGTCTATACGCGTCCGACAACTACCCCCAAGGAAGAGCGTAAGAAGCCCCCTCAAGGGAGTGGCGCACAGAAGATGTTTGGCATCAACATAGCTACGGGGAAGCAGTTCGGTGCGCATAAGGAAGAGGATAAGGGCGGAAAGGAACTCAATAGGTCGGAGGATTATTCGGAGGAAGACCTTCAGCGGAGTTGGCGCAAGGTGACTTCGCTGGTCAAGGCGCCTATTGCACGACAAGTTTTGGAGCGTAATCTGCCTGCCAAGTCGACAGACCACAGGATCAATATTGTGGTGCAGAGCAATACCCATCGCCAGCAAGTCTTGGAGGTGATGGATATGATTTTGCAGACGCTCCATGATGATCTACAGAATGACCAGATTGGCATCACTATCGACGTGGATGTACAGCAGGTAGAGTCTGGGCCTCAGACCCCTCAGGAGAAGTTGGCATTCCTTACCAAGGATAACCCTTGGTTGCAAGCCATGACTAATGATCTGGAGCTTTACCCTCGGTAATTGTAATCTAAGTAATTTTTTATATAACCATTAATCAGTAAGGAAATGAATCGTATTCCTAAAGTTCTTACTACGCTCGTTTTGCTTCTCGGGCTTACAGCGCCAGCGATGGCACAAAAGGAGCAGTATCAGTTCACCGTTCAGAAGGAGCTTCCTATCACTGCGATCCAGAACCAGGCTAACTCTAGCACTTGCTGGGCTTTCAGTGGTCTTGGCTTTCTCGAGATGGAGGCTATTCGTGCCACAGGCAAGAGCGTTGTGCTCTCTCCCATGCATGTGGTGTCTCACTCCTATAGGGACAAGGCAGAGAACTATCTTCGCTATCATGGCTATGCCAACTTCGGTCCTGGTGGATCGTTTTATGATGTCCTCTACTCTGTAAAGCACTACGGCATTGTACCCATGAGTGAGATGACAGGCCTCCAGTATGGTACCGAGCGCCATAATCATAACGAGCTACATAAGGTGGCAGAGGCATATATCAATGCTATCGTAAAGGATACCGATAATAATGGTATGACCACGGCTTGGAAAAAGGCATTTGGTGGTATCATTGATTCATATCTAGGCGAGGCTCCTGAGAGCTTTACTTACGAAGGAAAGACCTATACGCCACAGAGCTTCGCAAAGTCTATAGGACTTAATATGGATGACTATGTATCGCTGACAAGCTTTACCCACCACCCTTTCTACCAGAAGTTCATCTTGGAGATTCCTGATAACTGGAGAAATTCATCGTCATACAACCTCCCTCTAGATGAGTTTATGCAGGTGTTCGACAACGCTATAAATAATGGTTACGGTATCGCTTGGGGTGCTGATGTAAGCGAGGTTGGTTTTAACCGCGATGGTCTCGGTATTCTTGTGGATGTGAAGACTGCAGAGACTACAGGTTCGGATCAGGCACGCTGGATAGGCGCAAGCCCTAGCGACAAGAGGTCTATGATACAAGAACTTGTACGTACTCCAGGCACTCCTGAGATTAAGGTAACACAGGAATGGAGACAAGCTGGCTATGATGGCTTCACTACTACCGATGACCACGGAATGGTGATCTATGGTATCGCTAAAGACCAGACAGGTAAGAAGTTCTATATGGTTAAGAACTCATGGGGAGAGGCTGGTGCATATAAGGGTATCTGGTATGTATCCGAGTCTTTCGTTGCTGGTAAAACAATGAACATTGTAGTTAATAAAAACGCTATACCTAAGGCTATTCGAACGAAGCTCGGTTTGTAATGCTTATCATTGACCAATAATATCAGCCCCCTCTATCTACACTCTCAGCAGCGTAGCATAGAGGGGGCAATAATTAATAACTATAATTACTAAGAAAATGAAGACACATCTTTTATGCGCTATTGCGCTATTATTCCTACTCTTAGGATGTAACAAACGTGTAGAACTTGGCGGTACTCCTGCTCCTACTGATGGGCGAAGGACTGTTGAAGTAAGCTTCGGCGGTAGCATGAATAGCTTCTCTCAGAAAGGCACTCGTGCTTATCCTACCGATGCTCAGGCAGAGCGGAAGCTCAGGGTTAGCTTTTCGGGCTTGAGGATTGTATTCTACTCAGTCAACGTAACTGACCCTAAGCAACCCGATAAGGTCATTTATGCCTTTGATAAAGATATATCTGCAGATAAGGGGGAGTTTAGTGGAGGCGACTTGGATATCTCAGCTACGACTACCGATGATGGTTTGGCGTTTAAGGTGAGAGGTAGTGAGCGAATCAAGGCAGATAACTATATCGTTTACGTCTTTGCTACAGTAAACTCTGAACTTAAGGCAGCTACTGCTGTGGGGCAGCCCTTCTCTGAACTAAAAAAACCAATGAACTACCTCGATGAAGAGGATATTCACAAAAACTACTTACAGAAAAGCCATTACGTCTCTGAGCCAATTACGGTTACCAAGGAGCTCTTCGGAGATAATGCGGTAGCGAAGGTATATTCTCTTCCAACCGCAAAGTTGTCTGCTATCAATGCGCTAGCATCTGTTGCTTGGACGCCTAAGGTGAATGACCCCGCTATGGAGCTCCTTGATGAAAATCTGCAGTTCTACCCTGATGTTCAGAGTAGGAAATATCTTCTTTTCCCAGAGTACGATAAGCATATAGAGGAGACGCTAAAACTGAAGTACCCAATTGATGCCAATTACACTGGCTTCGCAAGTAAGGGGATAGACGAACTGGCTTCCGAGTTTATCTATCGTACTAAGCTTAAAACAGCGATAATAAAGAACAATTATACCACTGACCCTGAAGTGCCGAATGTCTACCGCACAATCCCTGAGAATACTCTCGCAAGTAGTGAGAGTCGGTCCAATACGGTCACGAGGTTGATAATAAGAGTGCGGATGATACCAAAAACGATTAAGGAGAAGCTCACCCCTGATCAGTTAAAAGACAAAGGACTGAGTTGGGTGAACTATCATGGGACTTACTACGAAGCCAAAGCCTTTTTGGCGCTTTATAAGAAAGCTATGGCGAATCGCTCACAGAGCGAAGAGGATAAGCGACTTATTGAGGCTGCCAATCGCTTCCTCGTAAATGGTAATCTCCCTTCTGCCGATGTGGAGGAGGGCGGATATGAGGGTAATGATGTCCAGTATTTCCACAGATGCTATACCTACTATGCGCTACCGATTACCCACTTCACGCCTGCACAACTCAATGGTAATATCAATAACGGGGGCTACTTTGGTGTCGTACGTAACTACCACTACAAGTTCGAGATTAAGTCTATGGCAGGACTGGGCAAGGCCTCTTATACCGCTTTTCCCTATGATACTGACTTGCTGGGCGAGCATGCCACCAAGCAGGATCAGATACTATCCGATATGGGTGTGATTACTAATATAGTAGACGAGCTCTACTAGTCATTGTTGATAGTATAAAAGGAGGGTGCTACTGTTCGTACAATAGCACCCTCCTTTTGATTTTGACGTTAGTCTGTCCCCTTGAGAACGGGTAGCGATATATGGTACTTTACACACACCATTCGTGTGGCAATCACCACGAAGACGCTAATTATCTGTACCAAGATATGCTGTATGCCGATTGCATCTAGTAGCCCAAATACGAGCCCTCCAGCCACGCTCGCCATGGCGTATATATCCTTCCGAAAGATAAGAGGCACCTGATTCATCGATACATCACGGAGAAGACCTCCGAAAGAGCCAGTAATCACGCCCATCATAAGTGCTACCCAAAAGGGAAATCCTATCATGATTGCCTTCTCCATACCCACAATACTAAAGAAGCCAAGCCCTATGGCGTCGTAAAGGAAGAGCTGCTCATGTATCTTCACTAGGTGTTTCCTAAATGCGATTACGGCAAGTAGAGAGATGAGCGTGATAAGTACGTAGGATGGGGTAGTAAGCCAAAAAGGCGTTAGTCCCAATAGAAGATCCCTAATAGTTCCGCCTCCAACAGCTGTGAGCATACCAATCACGTAAGCGCCAAATAAGTCTATATTCTGCCCCGATGCTAGGCGAATTCCCGAGATAGCAAAGGCAAAAGTCCCAATATAGTCAAGGATAAGGGTGATGCTCTCTTCGTTGAGTAGCTCCCACCACTCAAAGCTAATGATTTTATCCATAGGGTGAATTAATAACTCTCGCTTTCGTTGGGGAATGATCCTGCTTTTACCTCATTGCAGTAGTCGACTACAGCGCCCTGAATAGCTTCTCCTATTTCGGCGAAGTGGCGGAGGAACTTAGGCTTGAAGCCCATATTCATACCCAGCATATCGGCAGATACGAGTACCTGTCCGTCAGTGGCATTGCCGGCTCCTATACCAATGGTCGGAATCGAGATGGTCTCCGTTACCTTCTTCGCCAGTTCACTCGGAATCTTTTCTAGTACCAAGCCACAGCACCCTAGCTCCTCCACCATTTGGGCATCCCTTAGTAGCTGTTCGGCTTCGGCTTCCTCTTTTGCTTGTACGCTATAGCCCCCTAGCTTATTTACCGACTGTGGAGTAAGACCAAGGTGAGCCACGATAGGGATTCCGGCATCCAAGATAATCTTGAGCGAGTCCATGATCTGTGCACCGCCCTCCACTTTTATTGCATCCACGCCACTCTCCTTCATCATCCTGATAGCACATGATAGGGCTACCATAGGATCACCATGCACTGTGCCGAAAGGCATATCTGCAACGACAAAGGCATGCTTAGCCCCATTCGCTACACAGCGTGCATGGTAAATCATTTCATCCAAAGTAATAGGGAGGGTAGTAGCATTGCCTATCATCACATTACTTGCCGAGTCGCCTACCAGGAGCGAGTCTACTCCAGCTTCATCTAGCAGACGAGCCATAGTATAGTCGTATGCCGTAAGCATCGCTATTTTCTCTCCCTGCCCTTTCATCGCCGTAAAGCGAGTAGCAGTTATCTTCTTCTTGTCTGTACTCAGATAGTTGCCCATATCGATATCAAATAAAATGGTACACTATAAAACTTGTAGAGCCGTAATGTCTTACGGCTCTACAATAATATTACATTGGACTTAATCCGAAGTGCCCAGAACCGGGATCGAACCGGTACAAGTTTTACCTTATTGGTGTTTGAGACCAACGCGTCTACCAATTCCGCCATCTGGGCATATAGGTTGCTGTTTAGCAACGGCAAAGATATAACAAATTACCGACTTGTGCAAGATATAGTCTTATAAATAATGGGCAGCCCTTAGAAGTCCACTAAGAGCTGCCCATGTCTTTACCTCTTGAGCTATTTACTTAGCAAAGTGTGGATTGATGGTCCCCCAGTCTTCGATAGCAGGGATAACACCCATGCCAATCACCTGGTCACGAAGAGCCACAAGGTGAGCATAGCTGGCGTCAAGCTCAGCTACTTCAGCCTCTGTGCCCTTTGGTACATTGTAGCTTACGATACCGTCCTTGCCGATCTTGGTATCCATAGCCATCATGATATTCTGATACTTATCGTTGTTTACGAAAGTGCCTACAGGCCATGGGAACTCCTTGCCACCCATAGCTGCAGCAATCATCTCCACTGAGCAATATGCTGGGCTCTGGAAAGATGAGCGACCACGTAGCTTGATAATATTAGCACCACCCTGAGTTGTCTTGCGGCGAATCTCTGCCCAAGTCTCATTGTCGAGCTTTTTGGTACCCATTACATCCTTTAGAGGCTTGCCAGCTACTGTAGCATTAGATGCAAATACAGCCATCTGCTCACCATGACCACCGTAGGTGTATGCGCCCTTCACGTCGGACTGAGCTACACCGAAGTGGCGAGCTAGCTCGCTCTGTAGGCGAGTACTATCTAGTGCTGCTAGAGTAGTTACACGGCGTGGGTCGATACCTGCGTGTAGCATGGTCACAAGACCTGTGATATCGGCAGGGTTGAATATAATGGTTACGTGCTTTACATCTGGGCAGAACTTCTTGATATTTTGACCAAGACCAGCTGCAATCTCGCTATTTCCCTTTAGTAGATCCTCACGAGTCATGCCCTCCTTACGTGGTGCACCACCCGATGAGATGATATACTTAGCATCCTTAAGTGCCTCAGCAATATCGTCTGTGAAGGTGAGGTTCATACCATCGAAACCACAGTGGCGCATCTCCTCATAAACACCCTCTAGACCATTCTTATATGGGTCATACATGCAGATGTTTGGAGTTAGACGCATCATTGCTGCAGTCTGCACCATGTTGGAGCCAATCATACCAGCTGCTCCTACGATTACTAGTTTGTCATTTGTCAGAAAACTCATACTTTATTATCCTTCTATAATGTGAAAATTGTTGTCCCCTTTTTTGTTACTACAAACATAATAAAGAATTTCGTAAGTAAATAGGAATTCCCCCTCTTTTTACCTTTATTAAGATTGCAATATAGCTACTAGCTAAACCTTGTCTATACCAAGCATGACCTCCCTCTATACTTTGCATGACCATTTAATATATACTAATCACCAAATTTAATATATACTAATTGGGTCAATTAGTATATATCAAATGGGTCAATTAGTATATATTAAATGGTTGTGGGTTATAGTAAGAGCGGTCAACCGGTAGGGGAGAGAGGTTTTGCACCCCTACGGGATCCGTCTTTTCCTGAATCTATTGACCCATTTTAGACGGAATTGGCTATCTAGTTGACCTTACGTGCCTGAGGTTTCCCTGGTCTGTTGACTCTCATTTCCTAATTTACTTGACTAAGCTCACTAAATAGTTGACTTTTTAGCGCTGTACACTATGGCTTTTGCCTTCGCTTGCAGACGATTTGTTTGTCGTATGAGAGCTTGACCAACTGGTAGTGATTGGCTCCTACTTGAGGGACAATTTTTGTGTAGAAGGTATGTATCTTGGGTAGATCTTCTGCAAGGGTACTGGTGCCTAGAACCTCAAAGATATAGTCTCCTACACGGGGGTAGAAGTGGATGCGGTTATCCCCTTTTACTTCTATCATGCTGAAGAAAGTATTCCATTCGTCGTGTTCGCTCAGAAACTGTGCTAGCGGGAAAAGCGTATTGCGAATTGTGAGGGAGTCTGCGTGGTCAGCTTTGACTACAGGGATATAAATAGATACTCCCGACTTAGTGCGCATCGCTGTACCTTCGTCGTCAAGGTAAAATGCCCCATCATTAGTGTAGAGCCGAAGTATTGGGCGACGGCTATCAACCTTAACCGTCATCTGGTGATTGGTAGGAGAGACAAAAGCACTGACCTTCTTGGCATAGGGTATTTGGCTTTTTATACTACGCTCTACCTCGGAGAGCGAGAGAGGCTGTGGTAGAGTGTCTTTGAGCGATATAGGCAATACCGCCATAATGTCTTCTCTTTTGAGGAACGCATCTTCGTCTACCCCTACAATCTTCACTCGAGTAAGGTTGGGCTGAATTGCATATCGGGAATGCCCCCGCAGTGCAATGTAGGCGAAGACTAGTCCTCCCAGCATCGAGAGGGCAATGAACCATAGAAAAAACTGGAGTAGCTTGCGTTTCATAGCTCGATAGTCTGGAGGTAATCACGCACCTCGGGCAATAGATATTCTATGTCGCCAGCGCCCATCATAACGAGTATATCGAACCGGTGCTTCTTGAGCTCGTCAACCAGTTCAGCTTTGGGTACGCATGCCTTTCGGGGTGCAGTCACATACCGTAGCACTGCTTCTGAAGTGACGCCTGGTATCGGCTCCTCTCGTGCGGGATATATCGGTATCATAATCACGTTGTCCACTATAGAGAGTGCCGAGGCAAACTCCCTTAGGAAGTCGGCGGTTCGGCTATACAGGTGTGGCTGAAATACCACAGCTATCTCTTTATCGGGGTAGAGCCTGCGGATAGAGCTGAGGGATGCTCTGATTTCATCGGGATGATGGGCATAGTCATCTATCATTATAGGGCGGTTAGGTTCGTTGAGCCAGCGCTCAAATCTACGACGACTCCCTAGAAAGGATGCTAGTCCAGTTCTGAGCTCTTCTTCAGTGGCTCCTAAGTGCTGTGCTAGAGCAAGTGCGGCTGTGGCATTGAGTACGTTGATTTCTATGGGTGTACCTATGAGTAGCCTACTGTAGCAACCTCCAGGGTAGTGCCAGTCGAAGTAGAGCTGATCCTCCTCATAGTGAATGTTACTATAATAGTAGTCGCACTCTGCCGACTTCCCATAAGTACGGAGCTGTAGCTGAGGACGTAGGGGTTGCAGTGTAGCCTCTTCATTCAGAAGTATTAGCCCATTATCCTTAGTCTTTTCCGCAAATATTTGGAACGCCTCACGGTAGGCTTCCGCAGTGCCATAGACGTCGAGGTGGTCTGGCTCTGTACTGGTGATGATGGTATGGGTCGGGGTCAGCTGATGGAAGGAGCGGTCGTACTCATCGGCTTCTATCACTACATAAGGGCTCTCCTCGTGGAGGTATAGATTGCTCCCCGTATTTTGCGATACCCCGCCAAGGAAAGCATTAGTGCCTATATGGGATTGCTCTAGGAGGTGCGCCAGAAGTGTGCTTGTGGTGGTCTTGCCATGGGTGCCAGCCACACAGAGTGCCTCTTGCATGCGGGTTATTTCCCCTAGGACTACAGCTCGCTTTATCTGCTCGTAGCCATGCTGAGCGTAGTATTGACGTATGCGATTATCCATGTGGATAGCAGGGGTGTAGACCACTACCACTTCATTGGGGGCTTGGAATGCAGAGGGGATTAGTTCGGGTGTATCCTCATAAAGGATTTCTGCTCCAGCCTCTTCAAGTCCACTAGAGACCTTGGAGCGGATACGATCATAACCACCTACTTGTTCGCCCTTAGCCAGAAAATAGCGGGCAATAGCGCTCATGCCGATGCCTCCAATACCTATAAAGAAATATCTCTTACTCATCTTTTTGGGTCTTACCTCTTTTTCTCTTCTACAATCCTTTCTATTTCGTCCACTATGGTCTTGTCTGCATTCGGGAGCGCTAGTTTGAGCGCATTGGCGCCTAGGGTATCTAGCCGATGATGATCTTCTAGTAGCTCAAGCGCCTTAGGTATTAGTTCGCTTTCTGCATCTATGTCTCGCACCATTACGGCGGCGTCATCGGTGACGAGTGCTTGGGCGTTCTTGGTCTGATGGTCTTCGGCCACATTAGGGCTAGGTACCAAGATGGAAGGTTTCCCCAGCATACATAGCTCCGAAATAGAACTAGCTCCTGCTCTCGATACAACTAGGTCGGCAATGGCATAGGCGTAGTCCATCCTCTGGATAAAGTCCGTTACAAGGATTTTTCGCCCCTCCAGACCTGCATCCTTAATCGCTTTTCGTGCCTCGTCGATATAGACTTTGCCACACTGCCATAGGAGCTGGATCTCTTGCTCCTTCTCTGCTATCTGTAGGAGGAAGGCAGAGATGCTCTTATTAATTGTGCGAGCACCTAGACTGCCACCGATAACCAGAAGGGTGCGCTTGTGGGGGTCGAGGGTAAAGTGCTGGTAGGCTTCCTCGGCGTGTGGCGGAATCTCTGCCAATTGTTTGCGTACGGGGTTACCAGCTAGGATAAGCTTTTTGTGTGGGAAAAAGCGCTCCATATCCTTGTAGGCTACGCAGATGGTTTCCGCTTTTTTGCCAACTAGCTTATTGGTCTTCCCCGCAAATGAGTTTTGTTCCTGTACAAGGGTAGGTATACCGAGTTTATTTGCCTCCATGAGGGTGGGGGCACTCGCATAACCTCCTACACCGATGGCTATCTGTGGGCGTAGTCTTTTGAGTTCGCTTCGGACTTGGAAGCGACTCTTGATAAGTCTGAAGATGGTCTTGGCTAGCTTAATTGGGTTTTTGTCTCTGCTTAGGCCCTGCACAGGTAGTAGTATGATATCGTACCCTGCTGCCGGCACCTTTTCCTCCTCCATTCGTCCTCTTGCTCCCACAAAGTGAATGTCGCACTCGGGGTATCTACGTCTTATCTCGTTGGCGATGGAGAGTGCTGGAAATATGTGACCGCCCGTACCTCCACCGCTGATGACTACACTTGTAAGCTTATTACTCATATTTATTCTGTGCAATGCTGTTGTCTATTTCTTCTATCTCGGGAACCACTTCAGGGACTACGGCACTATTGCCTGATACCTCCGCAAGGTGTTTATTTATTCGCTCCTGATTGCGCTTACTTACGGCTAGTAGGATGCCGAAGTACATGCCCGTAACTATATAGCTAGATCCACCTCGACTGATGAAGGGTAGGTTTTGTCCTGTAATTGGGAATAGCTGGACATTGATCATCATGTGCAAAATCGCTTGAAGGGTGATGATGAGCCCAATACCGAGTACGAGTAGTGTCTGGTACACGCTCGTAGTCTTTCGCCCGATACCACCTGCCGCAAAAAATAGGGCTAGGTAGGCGAGGATAACCGCCATGGCGGCAAGTATACCCCCCTCCTCTATGATAATACTAAATACGAAGTCGGAAAAAGCCTCGGGTAGCATACCATGTCGCATCTCGCTCTTGCCCAATCCTGTGCCTATGAAATGGCTATTGGCGATTGCCTTTTGAGCTGCAACAATCTGCTGATCTACGCCATTTACGTGTTTATAAGTCTCTTTGTTGATCGGTTTGCCAAACTGGGCAACAAAGCGCTCTATGCGGGCAGTACCTGTAGCAAGACGATTGCCATCGTTGTCTTTGGTGCTTGGGATTATCGCCATTACTATAATCAGTAATACTAATCCGCCTATAGCTCCGAAAAACAATCGTCTCATCCAAATACGATTGGCACCTCCGATGAGTGCCATAATATATACTACCGCACCAAGGATAGCTGCAGTAGAGATATTATCTTTCGCAATTACACCGCAGATAAGAATAGCAGGAACGAAGATGATAAAGAAGTTGCGTGGAGTGGCATGTTGCCCATCCTTAAACCTTAGCCGAGAGGCCGTAAAATTGATGAGCGTGAGTCGAACCAGTTCGGAGGGCTGAAAGGAGATGCCGAAGATGACTAGATGCCGGGTAGCATCATTGAGCGTGGCTCCAAAGAATGGTACCAATACCAGAGGTATCACGGAGAGAATCAACAAGTGCGGTGCAAAGTGTCGAAACACTCTGAGGGGTACGAGAGAAACTAATACGCAGACCACTACAGCAAGTATCATGTAAATCATGTGCTTGCCGATAACCATGAAGAAACTATTCCCCTTGTACCAAGCTTCAAAAGCATCTGTACTGCTCGAAGTAAAGACGATCCAAAGGCTGATGGACATCAAGAAAAGCATGATAGCCCATATCGCTTTGCTGCCACTGAATAGCTCTTGGGGATTCCACCAAGCACGTTCTTGGTCTTGTAGAATAGATCTATTATCTAGCTCTTCCATCTATTTTTTTTCTCCTTGATTAGCTTGTGACCATCCCACTCGAAGTAGCTATAGCTCTCTTCTCCGTTCTCTAATTGTATTCTCACTGGTAGGATATATCTGTATCCTTCCTCGTAGGTAAAGTCTTTGATTTTATCTAATAGAATCGGTGGATCACTTTCGATATCAGCTCCCTGTGGCCAAGTGATGAAACGACCTGAGGGGTCTTTGTGCTCCTTTACTATGATAACCTCTAAACGTAATTTTATGGAAGTTACATCTGGCTTGCTGCAACCACCAAGAGCTATGATTGTAATCAGTAGTAGTAATAGTCTTTTAATCATTTTGCTTTCCCTCCTTTCGCAATCTCCTCTATGCGTTGTTTCACCGCCTCCATCTGCCACATGGGGGTAGATGTGGCACCGCATACGCCCACGCTACGCACCCATGAGGGTAGGGGTTTTGTTATCTCATCGGGTGAAGATACGAAGTAGCTATTGAGATTGGCCTTCTGTGCTGTATTATAGAGTACTTTGCCATTGCTGCTATGGGCACCAGCGATGAAATAGACCCAGTCCATACGGCGAGAAAACTCTGTAATCTCTGGTACACGATTGGAGACCTGTCGGCAGATGGTATCAAAGGTCTCTACCTCTACGCCTTTAGCTACATACTCCTTGAGGAAATCTCCTAATTGAGCAAAGCTATCCATGTCCATTGTTGTTTGGCTGAAGAGTGCTACAGGTCTCTGAGGGTCTATCAGTCTCTTTGCTTCCTCTATGGACTGCACCACTATGGCTTCGCCATTGGTCTGCCCGACTAGTCCATTAACCTCTGCGTGCCCGTGCTTGCCATAGATGACAATCTGTGTGCCATTGCCACGGGTATTTTCGTATTTCCTCCGAATCCTCTTTTGCAATGCGAGGACTACAGGGCACGTAGCATCTACCACTTCAATCCCTAATCGCTCAGCTTCGGCATACACTTTAGGTGCCTCGCCATGCGCACGGAATAGTACTCGTTTCCCTTTGAGTTCGGGTAAGCGTTCGTAGGTGATGGAGTGTAGACCACGTTGCTTGAGACGCTTCACCTCATCCCCATTGTGCACAATGTCGCCTAGCGAGTGTAGTGGTTGGCTCTCCTTGAGCTCCGATTCAGCCTTACTGATGGCTGTTATCACACCGAAACAAAAGCCAGATGCGCTATCAATTTCTACTAATAGCACTCCAGAGTCATTCCCGCGGATAACGCGTTCTGCCACTTCTTCAACCAATCTCTGCTGCTCCTCTCTGCTCAGTAGACTATTGTCCAGTAGTATGGCATCCTCTGCTTGGCGAAGAGGGTCTACAGCACGAGTGCTATCGATGCGGTCTCGCTCTGTAACGTTGGTCAGTATATCTTTGTAACTTACGTTGTCTCCCTTTGCGGTCAGTTCCTCGAAACGTCTCTTGGCTCTAACCTCGGGAGAGGCAGTAACGAAAAACTTAAGTTCGGCATCTGGCATCACCACAGTGCCTACATCCCTGCCGTCCATTACTACCCCTTTGGCTGCTACCCATGCTTGCTGCTGGGCTACGAGGTACTTCCGCACCTCTGGTATCGTGCTGATCGGGCTTACGTGGTTGGATACCTCGAGCCCTCTAATTTCTCGCTCAACATCTTCTCCATTAAGGAGTAAGTGTTGCCCACTCTCTGTCTGACCAAAAGAGATATTTACCTCTCCCAGTCGTCTTGCTATCTCGCTTTTATTTGGTTCGCCCTCTATCCAAAGTCCTTCTCTAAGAGTCCAAAGGGTGACCCCTCGGTACATTGCACCAGTATCTACGTATGTATATCCCAAGCGCTTCGCCAAAGCTTTTGCTATTGTGCTTTTGCCACAAGACGAATGCCCATCGAGTGCTATATTAATCTTTCTCATAACTTCATGTTCTATATTGAGACAAATCTACCAAAATATGTGATAGTCGCCTACCAAAAAGGAGGCTCAATCTGGCCTCAAGTATTCGGGGTAGTTGCTCGTTTCCCCTTAGCGACTCTCTTTGTGCCCGAGGAGCATCAGAACTATGTCTTTTTGCTCCAGCTTCTGCGCTCTTGGTGTGACATCTCTACTGGCTCTAGAATTTAATAATGGTAGAGAAGTGTTCAATTTTATGCTAAATAATTCATGTGTAAATTAGTTATTTCAGAAAAATAGATTATATTTGCTCAGTAAAACCCATACATTATTACTAATATGACTGAATCCGAGTTTAGAGATTTATTTGATACAAATCCAAAAAACCTGCAGTACAAACAGCGTATTGTAGAGTACTTGGTAGAGAATGGACCTGAGACCCTCCCTGTACTTGCAAAGCATTTAGAGGTGAGCGTACCTACCATCAGTAAGATGGTGGGAGAGTTGGTAGACCATCGTTTGTTGAGAAACTTTGGGAAGTTGGAGGCCACTACAGGTCGCCATCCATTTCTCTTTGGTCTGACGGATAAGGATTACTATTTTCTTGGCGTAGACTTCACCGCATCGCATCTGAACTTTGTGCTGATGGATTTCTCAGGAAATCAAGTACAGTCTAAAATGGATGTCCCATTTCACTTTGTCAATACACAAGAGTGCCTTGATACGATTACTGATTTGGTCAATGACTATTTGGACAATGAGATCGTTGTGCCTAGGAGCTCTGTGGTGAGTATTGGTATCAATATTATAGGCCGACTGAATCCACATACTGGATATAGCTATACTTACTTTAACTTTAATGAGGTACCACTAGCTAAGAGGTTTACAGATATATTTGGTATCCCTACTTATATTGATAATGATGCACGTGCTGCCGCCTTTGGCGAGTATATGTTGCACTACAAGTCGAAGGGCGAAAACCTCCTCTTTGTAAATGTTACTTGGGGGTTGGGTCTCGGTATTATAATCAATGGCGAGCCTTATGCCGGAAAGTCGGGATTCAGTGGCGAGTTTGGACATACGCATTGCTACGAAAATGAGGTGCTCTGTTACTGCGGTAAGAAAGGTTGTCTCGAGACCGAGGCATCGGGTTTGGCTATGCACCGCAAGTTTACCAATAGGGTAAAGGCAGGGGATCGCTCTATACTCCTTGATGAAGGTAAGAAAATAGAGGAGATTACGCTGGATGACCTCATAGAGGCTACACGAAGGGAAGATATGTTGTGTATCGAGATACTTGAGGAGGTGGGAGAACAACTTGGTTTACACCTTGCCAATATGATTAATATATTTAATCCTCATGTGGTAGTTATCGGAGGCCCTCTTGCTCAAGTAGGTGATTACTTGATACAGCCTATTCAGAGTGCCATACGTAAATACTCTCTGAATATGGTGAATCAGGACACTGAACTTAAACAATCGATCCTCTTGCACTATGCGGGTGTGATGGGGGCTTCCCTCTTGGCTCGTAAAAAGGCAATCGCATCACTTACGGACTGATTGCAGTAGCATATTCGCAAAGCGCTAAGCCCGAAATATTGTGTAAGGATAGATAGCGCTAGTGTGGTAAATCTATAAAGAAGAAGTCGTCTAGAAGCCTATTCTTAGGGTTTCTTGACGACTTTTCTGTTGGAATGTTTTGTGATGTAGATAAAACTTGTTACATTTGTAAATAGAATTTAATCTTATTGTTGACGATTGTCAATGGTAGCTATAAGATAAACGTTGCCCACAAATTCGGAACGTTAGGTAAGTTTTGGTGAGCTGTTGGATGACGTTGAGAAATCCAGCAGCTCTTTCCATTTCTGTCGCATTATGCAGGCTAATAGAATGTGAACGGATAGGGAAGGATTTATTTTCATTAGATTAGTCCACATAATAGTGCTTCTATGTGCTTCCGTCCGATAGCATATTTTGGTATCTTTGTCCAGTATATAAATATTAGACAATAAGAGATGATTCAACTAAACGAGCTGGCAATACAATTTGGCGGACGAGTCCTTTTTCAGGATGTAAATATGCAATTCCTCCCAGGGAATTGCTATGGTGTGATAGGGGCTAATGGTGCAGGAAAGTCCACTCTCCTTCGAATGATTAGTGGAGAGCTAGATCCTACGAGAGGCGCCGTGACTATGGGACCTGGAGAGCGTCTCTCCGTACTTAGTCAGGATCACTTCGCCTTTGACGATAAGACGGTGATGGATACTGTACTCACAGGGCATACAGTGCTGTGGGATATTATGCAGGAAAAGGATGCCCTCTATGTTAAGCCAGACTTCAGTGATGAGGATGGTATTCGTGCTGCAGAGCTTGAGGAGAAGTTTGCCGAGATGGAGGGATGGAATGCAGAGAGTGATGCTGCGCAATTGCTTTCGGGACTTGGGGTGAAGGAGGAGTTTCACTACCAGATGATGGCAGACCTCAGTGGTAAGCAGAAAGTACGTGTGCTACTCGCAAGAGCTCTTTTCGGAAAGCCAGATAATTTGCTACTCGATGAGCCTACTAACGACCTTGACCTTGAGACGGTACAGTGGCTAGAACAGTACCTGTCGGAGTTCGAGAATACCGTATTGGTAGTAAGCCACGACCGTCACTTCCTTGATTCTGTATGTACCCATACAGTGGATATCGACTACGGCAAGGTGCAGCTCTTTAGCGGTAACTACTCTTTCTGGTACCATAGTAGCCAATTGGCTTTGCGCCAGCAGCAACAGCAGAATAAGAAAGCGGAGGAAAAGAAAAAGGAGCTGGAGGAGTTTATCCGTCGTTTTAGTGCGAATGTGGCTAAAAGTAAACAGACTACTAGCCGTAAGAAGATGATAGAGAAACTCAATGTGGATGAAATCAAACCATCCACTCGTCGCTATCCAGGTATTATCTTCACACCTGAGCGGGAGGTGGGTAATAAGATATTGGAAGTAAAGGGACTTACAGCCTATGCTGGAGGTGATGGAGAGCAGACTTTGTTGTTTGAAAACCTGGACTTCAATGTAGAGAAAGGTGATAAAATTGTATTCCTCTCTCATGACCCTAGAGCAATGACCGCCTTCTTTCAGATTATCAATGGTAAGGAAAAGCCTGCCGCAGGTACTTATGAGTGGGGACAAACAACCACCTCGGCTTATTTGCCACTAGATAACAGCGAGTACTTCAATACTGATTATGACCTCGTGGAGTGGATTTCACAGTTTGCCAAGGATACTAATGAGGTATATCTTAAGGGCTACCTCGGTCGTATGCTCTTCAATGGAGAGGAGCTGAAAAAGAAAGTGTCAGTACTCTCGGGAGGTGAGAAGATGCGTGTGATGATTGCGCGAATGATGCTCCAAGATGCTAATGTACTGATACTTGATACTCCTACGAATCACCTCGACCTCGAGAGTATCCAGTCTTTCAATAATACTTTGATTAACTATCCAGGTATTATACTATTTAGTAGCCACGACCACGAGTTTATCAATACAGTAGCCAATCGTGTGATAGAACTTGGTCCTCATGGCATCGTAGATAAGATGATTAGTTACGACGACTATATTACTGACCCTATCGTTGCGGAACAGAAGAAAAAGATCTACGGAGAATAGAAGAAGTGATATGTATAAAGTAGGTATTGTAGGTAGTGAAGGGTACGCTGTAGGTGAGCTTTACAATCTCTTGATTAATCATCCCGACGTACACGTGGAGATGATCTATTCACCTCAGAGAGCTGGGATGAGTGTGGCTGAACTATTCAACGACCTCAACAGCATGAGGACACTCGACTTTACCGACAGACTAGATCTAGAGGGGCTTGATGTCTTATTCCTTTGCCTGCAGAGTGCTGCGTCGAGAGAGTTTCTTCACCTCTTTGATATCCCAGAGGGGCTCAAAGTGATTGATTTTTCTCAGGAGTTCAGGCACACCAATGCAGAGGAGACAGGCTTTGTGTACGGCTTATCGGAGGGGAATCGTCGTGCCATCACTAAAGCTGCTCGGGTCTCTGTACCGGGAGCCATTGCTGCGGCAATTCAGACCCCACTTATGCCACTAGCAAAACATCTCCTACTCAATAGCGAGATTCATGTGACGGCAGTGGCTGGTAAAACGGAAGCCCTAGCTCGTCCGAAGCCAGAGGGCGGACTGACCTACGATATGCTCTTCGATAATTTCCATGTCTTTAGACCACTGGAGCATCACCACATTGGTGAGGTGAGGCGTACACTTAAGGATGCCCAGAATAGCTTCGACTCAGAGATTGTATTGATCCCTATGAGAGGGAACTTTACTCGAGGGGTATACACTACTATGTATCTTGATTGTCCGCTAGGTATTGCAGAGATTCGCCGACTCTATGAGGAGTTTTTTGATGACCACTCATTTGTTCACCTCGTGGATGAATATCCAGATGTGCGGGATACGGTAAATACCAATGACCTGCATATTCATCTCTCTAAACATGGCAATAGACTATTGATAGTGAGCACTATGGATAACCTGATGAAGGGGGCTGCAGGGTCAGCTATTCATATTATGAACCTTATGCTAGGGCTGGTGGAGACCACGGGGCTCAATGTAAAACCATCAGTTTTCTAAATAATAGAGAGCAGATATTTGCCCATATAATATTTATTTGCTATCTTTGCAATCGCTTGCTGATAGAGCAAGATGGAAGTGTGGGTGAGTGGCTGAAACCACCAGTTTGCTAAACTGACGTACGGGTAACCGTACCGGGGGTTCGAATCCCCCCGCTTCCGCTTTAAGGCTTCAAGAGGGTTTCAAACTCCCTGTCAGAACAGCCTTCAAAAAGTAGATAATCGTTGTAAAATCAAGGTTTTACAACGATTTTTCTTTGTATATCCCCCACAAAGTGAAGA
>NZ_JADRGN010000035.1:0-22844 GCF_018206105.1 Porphyromonas levii | reverse complement strand
TTACGGGGTAGGAGAGGACTATTTGGCATTAAAGTGACGACTGCCGACAACTGTCTATTGTTATTGACCGATACGGGTAAACTTTTTGTATCTTTGTGGTGGGAGGTATTAGATAGATTATGAGTAAGAGAAAGAAAGTACAGGCTAAGCGCGGACGGAGATCTAGTAAAGTAGCTCCAAGAGGTCGCAAGCATGATAGGAGGGAGACCGCACAGGCTGGCAGCAAGCGTGGTGTGGCTCAGGTGAGAGGTCTGGTGCTGCAATATTTTAGAAACACTAAGGGTGAGGCTGCGGACTACAAGCAGGTGGCGCTTGGCGTGGGTGCCGAGGGCGATCTCGCTATAGAGATGGTGCGTGAAGCCATTGAGCAACTGGCAAGGGAGAGGGTACTGGTGCCCGATACTATGCCCAATAGGTACCGTTATCTGCCCCCTAAGCAGAAGATGGAGGGCGTACTGCGCCGAAAGGCAGGCAAGGGACACAATATGTTTTACCCTGATGGCGGTGGCGAACCTATTCGCATTGCTGAGCGCAATACCGGAAATGCGATGGATGGGGATAGGGTGGTGATGAACCGCCTAGCTACACGGCGTGGTCAACTTCCCGAAGGGGAGATTGTGGAGGTGCTAGAGCGAGCTGAGGCCAATTTTGTTGGTGTCCTCTCGATCAAGAATAATGTAGCTTTCCTACTTACCGAGAGCAACAAGCTCGCCAATGATATTTTTGTGCCGATGGATAAGCTCAATGGCGCAAAGGATGGCGAAAAGGTGGTGGTGCGTGTGCTAGAATGGCCAGAACGGGCTAAGAACCCACTCGGAGAGGTGCTATTGGTAATCGGTATGCCGGGGGATAATGATACGGAGATGCATGCGATACTAGCGGAGTATGGTTTGCCAATCAGTTATCCCGAGGAGGTGGAGCTTTATGCCAACCAACTGGATGAAAAGATGGCGTACAAGGAAGAGTACAATAGGCTCGATTATCGCGATGTGCCAACACTTACGATAGACCCTGAGACTGCAAAGGACTTTGACGATGCGCTATCGCTCAAGTCGCTAGGACAAGACAGGTGGGAGGTCGGTGTGCATATTGCAGATGTCACTGCCTATGTCTTGCCCGATGATGTGATAGACCGTGAAGCGGCAAGTAGGGCTACGAGTGTCTACCTTGTGGATAGGACGGTGCCCATGCTGCCCGAACGATTGTGCAATGACCTCTGTTCACTGAGACCTAATGTGGATCGCCCTGCGTACTCGGTCATCTTTACGCTAGATGACAAGGCGCATATACTGGACTATAAGATTACACGTACGGTGATTCATAGCGACGCACGCTTGGCATACGAGGAGGCGCAGGCAATGATAGAGGGCGCACTAGGTGATATGAGTTCGGTTATCCTAACCCTCAATGGCTTGGCAAAGCAGCTGCGCGCACAGAGAATGACGCTGGGTGCGATTGCTTTTGAGCGCTCTGAATTGGCTTTCAGACTAGATGAGAAGGGCAAGCCGATAGAGGTTTATGTAAAAGAGCCACTAGAGGCGAATAAATTGATAGAGGAGTTTATGTTGCTCGCAAATAGGACGGTGGCAGAGCATGTCGCTACCATGAGGGGCGATAATGCACCTAGTTTTGTCTACCGTGTGCATGACACCCCTGATGCGGAGAAGCTCGCCGACCTTGCTGAGTTTGTGGGTAGACTTGGCTATAAGCTAAGGACAACAGGAACCCCAGAGATGATAGCCAAGGCGCTCAATGACCTTCTGGAGAAGGTACATGGCAAGCCTGAGGCGGAACTGATAGAGACCTTGACGATTCGGACTATGGCTAAGGCGATTTACCAGACCGATAACATCGGGCACTATGGGCTAGCCTTTGAGTATTATACGCACTTTACAAGTCCTATCCGTAGGCATCCAGATATGATGGTGCATAGGTTGCTCACACGCTATATGGCAGGTGGCAAGAGTATGGATAAGGCGGAGCTGGAGGAGATCTGTAAGTACGACTCTGATCAGGAACGCAAGGCGGCAGAGGCTGAGCGCACTTCTATTAAGTACAAGGAGGTAGAGTACATGCAAGGTCACTTGGGAGAGGTCTTTGATGGTGTGGTGAGTGGTGTGAAGGAGTTTGGCATCTTCGTGGAGCTAGAAGCTAATGGCTGTGAGGGCTTGGTGCCTATCCGCGACTTGGACGATGACTTTTACGAGCTGGACGAACGTACTTACTCTTTGGTGGGGTACAATACTAAGCGCCGTTTCTCACTAGGAGATAAGGTGACGGTACGTGTAGCAGCTACCGATCTAGACCGTAGGCAGCTCGACTTCGAACTACTTTCGTAAACAGTTAAACCTTTATGGGGTATGATAAAATCTGTTCGTTTCCAAAATTTCACTGCCTTTGAGGACTTGAAACTGGAGTTCTCACCAGGGATTAATGTCCTATTAGGGCAAAACTCTACGGGTAAAACGCATATAATGAAAGTATTGTACTCTGCGTGCTCTGTTATAGATATTCGAGAGACAAGTACATTGGAGCAAAAGTTATCAAGCGTTTTCCTTCCTGACTCGATTGGTCGTTTGGTGAGAAGATCTGTGGGAAGAAATAAGGGACGTTTCAGTATTACTCGGCAAGATCAGGCTGGTTCTAGGTCGTCAAATATAGTTTGTGAAGTAACTACTCTGAATAAGTGTGACGTTACAGACGGGACTTGGCGTAAGGATATGAGGAATCCAGCCGTGTATATCCCCGTGAAGGATATGCTGGCTATTGCTCCTGGGTTCAAATCCCTATATGAGCACAGGGAGCTACAATGGGAGGAGATATATGTGGATATTCTAAATCGGGCCTATCTCCCAGCTACGAGAGGGCGAAAAACTCCTCAGCAGAATAAACTTCTGAAGATACTTCAGAGGTCTATAGAAGGTAGAGTGGTAGTAAAAGATGAACAGTTTTATCTATCAATGCCTAGTGATGGGACTTTGGGTAAAGGGACACTAGAATTTACCCTGCTAGCTGAGGGGTATCGTCGATTAGGACTGTTGTACCTATTGATACAAAATGAGTCGTTAACCAAGGGAAGTATCCTCTTTTGGGATGAACCCGAGGCGAACCTCAATCCTAAGCTATCCAAGACAGTGGTAGAGATATTGATGGCATTGGCAGAGATGGGTGTACAGATATTTGTAGCTACTCATGATTATGTATTCCTTAAGGAGCTCGAGTTCGCTCAGTCTAGTTCTTCTACGTCAAAGTTTTATAGTCTTTATCGTTCGGATAGTGGAGCCGTGAGTGCTGCTACATTTGATGACTTTTCTGAAGTTGCCCCCAATTCTATTGATGAGGCATTTGATAGCCTTTTGGCTCGTGAAATAAATAGTAGGCTTGATATTGAAAAATGAGTACGCTGACTACTGATGGTTATCGTTTCGACTTCCCAAAAGCAAAGCAAATTATTAAGTTTGATGGGGTGGAACATGGCTTTAGTCATTGCATGAAAGCTGTAGATGTCGTGGTTGATCTTAATGATGAAACGACCTTGTTTATTGAGATTAAAGAAGAGCGAGCCAATAAGAATGCAACCAATAGCTTAGAGAGCAAAGAAAGCAAACAGGCAAAGCGGAATTTTTATGACGACTTGAAGTATAAGTATAGAGACTCTTACATCTACAGATATTGCGAGGACGCTTTGACGCCTAGGTGTTACTACATTTGCTTACTTGACTTTGATTCTGCGCTATTGATGCAATCTCAAAGAGTGTTGAGAACTGAAGCTTTTCCAAAGAAGATGCCTATGAGGTGGAAGAAGAATTATATTGAAGACGTATTTGTTGTAAACGCAGAAACTTGGGCTAATAGTGATTTAAGTAAATGGGGTACAATCACGAAGATTTGAACTAATGAAGGACGAGGAGAGGATTATTGAGGGGCTGGAGGAGTTTGATATCCGTGGTGTGGAGCGGGGCAATACTCCTGCGGAGCAGTTGGTGCGTGTAGAGGAGGATAAGGACTTTGCTCTTCGCCCTGCCTCCTTTGGTGACTTCCAAGGGCAACCTTCGGTAGTAGAAAATCTGGAGGTCTTTGTGGCGGCTGCTAAGCTGCGTGGAGAGTCGCTGGATCACGTGCTCTTGCATGGACCTCCAGGGTTAGGAAAGACTACGCTTTCGCAGATTATTGCCAATGAACTAGGGGTGCATATTAAGGTTACTTCGGGTCCGGTGCTGGATAAGCCGGGTGATCTTGCGGGTGTACTTACGTCTTTGGAACCTAATGATGTGCTATTTATTGATGAAATTCACCGTATGCCTGCTGTGGTAGAGGAGTACCTCTATTCGGCTATGGAGGATTTCCGCATCGATATCATGATAGACAAAGGACCTGGAGCACGGAGTATTCAGATTGATCTGAACCCCTTTACCCTTATTGGTGCTACTACCCGAAGTGGGCTACTTACGGCACCACTGAGGGCTAGGTTCGGTATCAATATGCACTTGGAGTACTACGATAGCGAAACACTCAAGGGAATTGTGCTGAGGAGTGCGAGCATCCTCGGAGTGCCTTGTGATGAAGTAGCGGCACAAGAGATAGCTCAGCGCAGTAGGTGCACGCCTCGTATTGCCAACGCACTCTTGAGACGAGTGCGCGATTATGCACAAGTGAAAGGGACGGGGCGTATACAGCACGATATTGCGACTTATGCACTGGAGGCACTCAATATCGATAGGCACGGTCTGGATCAGATAGACCACAAGATACTGAATGTAATTATAGATAAGTTTGATGGTGGTCCCGTGGGGATTGGGACTATTGCTACGGCGATAGGGGAAGACCCAGGGACTGTGGAGGATGTATATGAACCATTCCTCATCAAAGAAGGATTTATGAAGCGAACTCCTAGAGGGCGTGAGGTGACTCGCCTAGCCTATGAACATCTGGGTAAGGAGTTGCGCCCACGGAGTCCGAAAGGTTTCTTCGACGATATAGAGTAAGAGATATATGGCATCAGGCATGCGGGGGTTGGCAAAGGACACTGTAATCTACGGTGCTACCAATATTGTCAGTAAGTTCCTCAACTGGTTGCTAGCACCTTTCTATATAAGGGTGCTGGCTGATAGCGCAGAATACGGTATTGTAACTAACCTATATGCGTGGGTGAGTGTCGTACTCGTGGTACTTACACTTGGGATGGAGACGGGGCTATTCCGCTTTATCAATACAAGCGATGAGCCAAAGCGGGTTTTTGCCACTACGACTAAGCTGGTGGGCATAGCGGTTGCCATCTTCGGTTTGGTCGGTATTGCCCTGGGTGGCAATATAGCTGCGGGGCTGGGATATGCGGATCACCCCGAGTATATCACTATGTTTGTCGTTATCCTGATGCTAGACGCCCTTATGTCTGTTCCCTTCGCATACATAAGGTATCAGCGTAGGCCGTTAAGGTTTGCTTTCTATAAGTTTCTCTTTATCATGCTCAACATCCTCTTTAATCTCTTCTTCTTCGTGCTCTGCCCATGGTTGTTGTCCCAAGGTGTAGCGCTACCCGCATGGCTTTATCAGGTTAATCTAGGTGTGGGGTATATCTTTATCTCTAACCTACTAGCGTCGGGGATTGAGTGCCTAGCTATGTTGCCCGTGTTGAAGGATGCACGAAGAGGGTTTGATAAGTCGCTTGTTCGCCCGCTCCTCTCTTACTCTCTGCCTTTGGTACTCTTGGGATTAGCAGGGATATTCAATAAGATGGCTGGACAGATATTGATACCTTCGCTCTATCCCGATCGCGTGGAGGGCATGACGCAGCTCGGTATCTACGGAGGTAACCTCAAGATAGCAGTGGTGATGGTGATGTTTATCCAGGCGTTCCGATTTGCCTACGACCCTTTTGTCTTCTCCAAGATGAAAGCTAAGGATGGGTATGATGCGTACAGGGTTGCCATGAACTACTTTATCTTCTTCGGGCTACTCATCTTCCTCGGGGTTATGTACGGTATTGACTTGTTTAAGCACATCGTGTCGCCCGATTACTATAGTGGGCTCGTGGTAGTGCCTGTGGTGATGGCGAGCGAAATACTCTTCGGTATTTATTATAACCTTTCTGTGTGGTACAAGATAAGCGACCGCACACACTATGGAGCGACCTTCTCGATTATCGGACTGGTAACTACTATTGCTATTATCCTATGGGGCATCCCTCGCTATGGCATTATTGCTGCTGCTTGGAGTGCCTTTGCGTGTAATGCGGTGATGCTCCTACTTTCCTATTTCTTAGGTCAGAAGCTCTTCCCGATACCTTACGACACAGGCAAGAATATATTACACCTCGTCATCGGAGCTATCTTTTATGTGGTAGGCATGGCGATAGAGCTTCCCAATCTCTGGGTTACGCTTGCGGTGAGAGGGGCATTGCTGCTTCTGTTTATTGGGATCACCGTTGCCTTCTTCACACCAGAACTCAAAGCGATGCTAAAGCGTACACTAGGGCGGTAGGGCTTGTCCTGCCCCCTAGTTGCGGTTCAAGAGGGCTATGCCTTAGTGCACAGTAGCCCGTCGTACCTAGTGAACTATCCAAATACAAAAACGGGGCACACATCTGCTGATGTATGCCCTATTTTTAGATAATCCCCCTAGGCTATCTCTTAAGCAGAGACAGTAAGCCTTTTGCGTCCCCTAGCACGGCGAGCTGCAAGTACACGTCTACCATTGGCAGTAGCCATACGAGCGCGGAAGCCATGCTTATTTACCTTTTTTCTTACCGAAGGTTGATATGTCCTCTTCATTACTCTATCCTTTAAAAACTTCTATATTTCTTAAAACGTGGGGCAAAGGTACACAAAAAAAAACAACTGCCCAAATTATTACGGAAGCCAATTCCGCAATGAGTAGTGTAATAGACGACAAATACTCCTCTACTGAGCGGCAACTGATGCTCTGCAGAGGAGTATTGATAGGGGGTAATCTTGCTCATAGTCGTGATGGTTATGCCAAGAGGTCGGTCTACGTTCTTCGAGACTAAAATACCGAGAAACTAACGTAGCGTTTGGGGTTCTTCTGGATGTCCTTCAGTAGACTATCGGCAGAGAGTGCCGCAGCGTCCAATCTCTGATAGAGCCCCTTATCATTGAGCAATAGCCCTAGGCTACTATCCTCATTTGCCAATTGCCCCGATAGCTTCTTGAGATCGCTGACCACTTGTGTAAACTCTGCGAGCGTCTTCTCTATGTTCGCGTTCGCCACCTGTCCCGCAACCTTCTGAATCGACTCCGTAGAGCGCTCCACATTACTCATAATCTCGGGCACCTGTCTATCCATCATGTGATTGATTTTTACTGATGACCCCTGTAGGGCACTTGTGGTAGCATTAAGCTGCGCTAGTGTCTTTGTGATATCTGGATTCTTAACCAAGCCATCCACACTCCCCACTAGTGTGTCGAGCGATAGTACTGCGGCATTAAGATTAGGTATAAGTTCATCCGTTAGCTTAGCCATCATATCTGTCGCTTGTTCACCTCTTAAGGTGTCGTTTTTTGCGAGATAATCGGTAATCTGCTCGGGTAGTAGTAGCGTGATGGAGCCACCGCCCAGAGGGTTATTCTTAATAACCAGTTTTGATCCGCGCGGAATCTTTAGAGAGGAGTCTAGTGATAGCTCTACGACAGCTCCATTGAAGCCTTCGTAGTCGAAGTTAATCTTCCTAACATTTCCTACACGGTAGCCATTGACGTACACCTTAGTAGATCTATCCACACCCTGTATATTGTCGAAGGTTGCATAGTAACTGACGTTTTTACTGAATATGTTTATGCCCTTGAGATAGTTGAATCCGAAGTAAAACATCAGCAATGTAGTGATGGTCGTCACGCCCGCTAGTATTGCTTTTTGCCTATGGTCGAAGCTCTTATCCATATAACTATTGAACTATTATCTACGGGCAAACTTACAGAAAAAGTAGATATATACCATCGTAATGAGTAACAGTCTTTGTTATCCCACACCATATTATCAATGTGTAGACTGCCGAAGGCAAAATAATAAGTGGCTACACAGCACCGCTGCATAGCCACTTATCCTCTGTCCGCTAGGGTGTGGATTACTTCTTACCCGGTACTTTGAGGTGCTCTACATTCTCACCTGCAGCTACCTGGTCATAGTACTCCTGGCTATAGCCTGGTTGCTTAGGGAAGACTACTATGCCGTGCTCCTCTGCAAACTTGCCGTCCTTCTCTATCTTGACATTGCCATCGATGTACTTCACCATCAGATACTCACCGAGCTTCTTCCAGTCACTGGTAGACTGATCTGCGATGTTACAAGAGTAGTTGGTAAGGAACTCCACGGCAGCGGCTTCGCCCTGATCCTTTGCGATAGCCATAGCCTGCTTCTCCACAATTGGTTGCATAGCCTGCCATTGTCCCTCAATGCGCTGCTGCTCCTTGCGGATATCCTCAATCATATAGCTATACTTGCCATACGCCATATTGGCTACCCAGTTGTGCATCCAGAAGGCAGAAGTCCATGAGAACTTGGTCATCGAGCCATTCTCCTCGCTAAAGCTCCAAGGGATACGAGTCATAGAGGTGTACATTGGTTTGAAGAGCGTCATATCTGCATCGTCTACGCCAAACCAAAGGATACCGCCCACGTAGTCGGGCAAATCCTTGCGAAGCTGAGCCACGAGTACGAAGCCAGTCTGCTGCGTAGCGATAGCACGCTCATTGACATACGTCTGACCATTTACCTCGAAGTTCATAGGTCTCCAGCGGTATGGCACCTTGTAAGGGCCAGCACCTGGATCCTTTGTCATATCCATAGGAGTACCCTCGTAGTGGTCACGCATCATGTTCTGCACATCGGCGAGAGATAGCTTGCGGTTAGGCACCACATACAGAGGCATAGGCTCTGCATCAGGCTCATTGCCCATCACTAGGGGGAGGTACTTGTCCATACCATCGGCAAAGCGATTGAAGAAAGACCATACACGTGCTTCACAACCACGGAGACCGCCGAAGTCGTATGGGTTGTAGGCTTTTTGGAAACTAAAGTCTGCGTCGGTACCCTTGTAGAGACCCTTCTTACGAGCGAAGTCTACTACGTCGGGGCTATACATACAGTTTGCCTTATCCTTGAAAGGTATCTGTTGAATACGTGCTTGGTTGGCATGCGCAGATATGGCGTTGTCGGGGATACGGATAGCCACCCATACGGCACCCTTCTCGCCAGCGCCCTTACCAATCATCTCCATAACCCAGACTTCGTTCTTATCGGCGATGGTAAAGGATTCTCCGCTGCTCTTGTAGCCATAAGTGTCTACCAAGCTAGTCATCACCTTGATTGCCTCTCTGGCGCTAGCAGAGCGCTGGAGTGCGATATAGATAAGGCTACCATAGTCCATCAGTCCCTCTGTCTTCTGGCATACATCGCAGCCGCCCCAGGTGCTCTCGGTGATAGCTACCTGCTTCTCATTCATATTGCCCACTACATTGTAGGTGCGCTCTACCTGAGCTATCTTGCCGGTATACATGCCGGAGTCCCACTCGGTAACGTCGAGCATACTACCCGTAGTCCATGTCGCAGCTGGCCAGTGGTATAATGCGCCATAGAGCGTATGGCTATCAGCTGCATAGCTGATGTATATGCTGCCATCCGCAGAGGCTTTAGGTCCTACAATCAGATCCGAACAAGCATCTGCGGTGACGCTCGCTCCTACAGCGGTAATGCCCAAGAAGGCAGCTACCTTCCAAAGAGTTCTCTTCATCGTATGAGTTAATTATAATGTGTGTGATATTTACAAAATCGACGTCAAGATAATCATAATCCTCGTTATGGACAAGAATATCTCTATCAAAAGGTAAGTGTAGCACCAGCTACAAAGTGGATTGGAGCTGCTGGGAAGTAGCCTGTCCAGGCCTTGCGCTGTAGCTTACCATCCTGTACTTCGGCATAGCCCCCAGCCCAACCATTGGTCGCGTAAGTGCTGTTATATAGGTTGAGCACCTGCAGCTGTAGTGCTAGCTCTTGCCCGTTGCTAAATGGGACAGCATAATTAGCCATAAAGGAGCCCGTGTAGTAGGCAGGGAGCGCGCGGCTCTCAAAGCCCGTGTTATCTAGGAACTGCTTGCCCACGTATGTGCCACTCAGTGCTAGGGATAGCCTATCTATAGGCATCCAAGTGAGGGAGTGGTTGAAGAGCCATTCGGGGCTCAGTGCAAGAGGTGTATTATTGAGCTTCGTTACCTCTGGCTTTTTAGTAGTAGTGTTGTACTCAATATGGGTGTGCTCCAGCACTCTATTGCTTGAGAGGGTACCATTTGCTGCCAAGACGATCTGAGGCGTAATTGCCCAATTGAAGCCAAGCTCAAGTCCTGCGCGATAGCTCTTAGGTACATTGATTAGGAGTGGTTCACCTACGTCACTCATCTTGCCATTCTGTACCAATTGGTTCTTATAGTGCATATAGTAGAGGTTGGCGAATAGAGAGAGGTTGCGGTAGCGCCAGTCGCCACCCAGCTCAATATCTGCCATGTATTCTGGCTGTGGCATTATCTGCTTGCCCTCCTCGTCGTATTGGCGGCTCTCGGTATACACCTTACGATTGGGTTCCTTGCCCGCAGTGGCAAGCGATAGGTACAGGTTGCTTGCGCTATTGGGGCGGAAGTGTAGTCCTACCTTTGGGAGTACGAAGTTGTAAGGCAGTTTGTAATCCAAGATATCGAGCTTACCATCGTGGTCGCTCCACTTATCAGTAGAGCCAGTCATCACAGCATATACGTGGCGATACATTACATCAGTGTAGAGCATGAGTCTCTCGGAGAGGTCGAACTCTCCCTTCACGTAGATAGATGCATCGGTACGAGTGGAGTGATTACGGTAATACTCTTGGTTGGGTACGTATGCGACAGTTGGGTCAGCTACATAAGGGAGCTCGCCATAGTGGTCGCCTATATAGTGGTTGGCAGAGAATCCTGCAGAGAGTCTAGCACGGCTAAAGCTGTAACCGAAGTTGGCATTTCCACCGAAGAAGTGATTATCTAGGTACTTCTCCCTGATGAGTGTGTTTTTGCGCTTATCTGTAGCTGGTACCAGTCCGTATTCTCGGTACTTCCGACCAGTACGATATTCGTGGGTAAAACCCTTGCCACAAGTGTAATGTAGGGTGACTTCGTACTTGAAGTTGTCTTGTGGGAAACGGCGGAATATAGCGTAGGTATGGCTCTGGTCGTAGTTGTCGGTATTATTGTGGAACTGATGCTTGGCTGGATCCGCTTCGTCCGTATTGATCCACCCTGCAGGGTTGAACCTCCTACCATATTTCTTCTCTTGCTGAGGCTCTAGCCCGTTCCATGCAATCCCTGTCTGCTGAATGCCACGGTGGTGTATGAGGCGGAAGTCGTACTTATCTGCCTCATACCTAGCTTGGGCAAAGTAGGAGAGACCATGACCACCCGACCTATCTACATATCCCTTGCTCTGGATGTAAGAGAGGTAACCATTTAGGCTCCATCCACTGCTTAGTTTGCCCGTCTCTAGGCTGAGTACATTACGATTGAGCCCAAAAGAACCCCAGTAGGTGCCTATGCTACCACCTGCCTTGCGAGAGGGCATAGCGGTCTGCATATCCATAGTGGCACCAAAAGCGCCTGCGCCAAAAGAAGAAGCACCGGCACCACGCACCACGACGATGTCTTGAAGGCGCGAACCAAAGTCGGGCATATTTGCCCAGAATACCGTCTGGCTCTCAGAGTCGTTTACAGGAACTCCATTCACCGTGATATTAACTCTCGTAGGGTCTACCCCTCTAATCGAGAAGTAGGTATAGCCGCCAAATACACCACTCTCATTTGTGGTGATGAGCGAAGGGGTACCTTGTAATAGGGAAGGTATATCCCATGCTGTGGTCTTGCGCTGAAGGGCTTTGACCTTTATCTTCTGTTTAGTAATAGGTGTGCGCTCCCCTGGGCGAGTACCCACGATGACGAGCTCATCCAGTTTGTGCTCCATTTGTACCTGCTCCTGTGCCCAAAGCGCAGTAGGAGCCCCTATCATCAGTAGGGAAGCCATTCCGGGAAGCCTTTGCTTGGCTAAAGTGTGAATCTTTGTCATAAATCTATCCTTTATCATTCTGTATAGCATTACTAATACTTGTGACCTACTATCTGTAGCTATTTAGGCTACTCGGTATGGGGAGGATAAGATAAAAGGATTGGTCGACCCTACAGGAGCGGTTCCGACAATCGCATCCCTACATCGGCATTATCCGAATAGGTACGGAGGGTCTTATCTCAGCTACCCTTGAAGCGAGCTTCAGAGCGGCACCCCTTGCGAGAGAATAAATAGATGCGCAGTATAAGTAAGCCACCTATGCTGCTTTATTGCAGCGCAAAGCTAACTCTTTTTAGTCACTCGGGCAACGGCTCTATTTCTCCAATAGCACATTATCGAGATAAACCTGATGCCCCTATCCATAGGACGCTCTATACCAGTGGCTTGAACCAGCTTGGTAGAGTGTATGACCATTTAATATATACTAATTGACAAATTTAATATATACTAATTGGGGTAATTAATATATATCAAATGCGTCAATTAGTATATATTAAATGGTCTTGCCTATACTAGAGGCGGTTCATGGACTCTGGGGAGATGGCTCGTGCGGTGTCTATCAAAGGTGCATGTAGAGTGTATTTCTTATGTGTTTTACTTACTGGAATAGTTGACTTTTGTCGAATAGATTCGACTGTCAGCTTGCCCCTATGAGCCTGATTTTTACTGGTCTATTGACTTCTACGTACTAGTTTGCTTGACTATGCGTACTGAGTGGTTGACTTTTGAGTTAGGATTATCAAGTGTATAGTAGTGTAATTCATTAAATATTTGCTAAGTCGTTAAATGGTCGTTTAATGTGTGTTAATGTTGACGGATTCTACTCAACTTTACTTTTTTTATCCCTACATTTGCTTTCGATTGCTAAGGGGATGAAGCCTCGACTTATATAGAGTAGGGCTCTCCTATGTTTAATTTTTGAATTTGACATTTATGAAGAAGATTATTTTTGCAGCTCTTGTGAGCTCACTTTTCGCTATTGGTGCGATGGCACAGTCACGCCCAGGTATTATCGTAAGCGCTGGTTATCAGGGTTCGAAGGTTACTGGTTTTGATAACGCTAAGATCGCTTCAGGCGCTCGCGCTGGTGTTGCAATTGATGTGCCTGTACTTACTAGTGGTACCATGCAGCTAAGTGTTCAGCCAGGTCTTAACTTCTCTATGAAGGGTGTTGCTTATGGTGATAAGGAGAAGGTTAGAAATTCTTACTACTATGTAGACCTTCCTATCCTAGCTAACCTACGTTTTGATGTAGACAGCAGGCTCAACGCTTTCGTTAACGCTGGTCCATATCTAGCTTACGGTGTTGGTGGCTCTGCAAAGTATGGTGATAAGACTGATACCTACAACCCATTCAAGAAGACAACCATCCTAGGTAAGGAGATTGGCGGTCTACGTGCTTTCGACTGGGGTCTCCAGGTAGGTGCTGGTGTAGAGTACAGCCGTATTATGCTTACTGTAGGTACTCAGGTAGGTCTTTACGACATCACTCCTGATATTGATATCCTAGGTATCAAGGCTGGTACGAAGAATAATAACACTAGCTTCTTCGTTACCCTAGGTTACCGCTTCTAATCTACGGATTAGCGTAATAGAGACAAGGGGGCTCGTCCTGCATAGGGGCGAGTCTCCTTTTTATATATTGTGCCCTTACGGATATAGTCGATTATTTTGGGTAAATTTGTGGCAAAGTGTATGGTGTGCCCAAAGGGTGCTATTGATTTGCATTTATATTATAAAGAGATATATGAGTACAAGAGAGCTAAGCGAGCAGGAAGTATTGAGGAGGGAGAGTCTTCAGAAGCTAAAGGATATGGGGATTAACCCTTATCCTGCAGAGGAGTTTGTAGTTACAGGTTATGCTGATGAGGTTGTAGCAAACTTTCAGGACGATGCTCCCGTGAGGGAGGTGTCTATGGCAGGGCGTATGATGATGCGCCGCGTGATGGGTAAAGCCTCTTTCTGCGAGCTACAAGATTCTACTGGTCGTATCCAGCTCTATGTGACTCGTGATGATATTGCTCCTGGAGAGGATAAGGAACTATACAATACGGTATTCAAGAAGCTATTGGATCTCGGTGACTTTATTGGGGTAAAGGGCTTTGTATTCCGTACCAAGATGGGTGAGGTCTCTATACATGTGCAGGAGCTAAAGATTCTATCTAAGACACTTCGCCCACTCCCAGTAGTGAAGGAGAAGGATGGTGTGGTGTACGACGCATTTAGCGATCCAGAGCAGCGCTATCGCATGAGGTATGTCGACCTTGTGGTAAACCCTCGTGTGAGAGATATATTCGTGAAGCGTACCAAGACGTTTAAGGCCATGAGGGAGTTCCTTGATGCTCGCGGTTACCTAGAGGTCGAGACCCCTATACTACAGAGTATCCCTGGGGGCGCTTCGGCTCGTCCGTTTGTGACACATCACAATGCGCTCGATATACCACTATATTTGCGTATCGCCAATGAGTTGTATCTGAAGCGCCTGATTGTAGGCGGGTTCAATGGCGTGTATGAGTTTAGCAAGAACTTCCGTAATGAGGGAATGGACCGTACACACAACCCAGAGTTTACCGCTATGGAGGTGTACGTACCTTATACCGACTACAATTGGATGATGGAGATGACTGAGCAGATGCTCGAGTATATTGCCATTCAGGTCAATGGTACTACGACCACTCAGGTAGGTGATAAGGTGATTGATTTCAAGGCACCTTACCCAAGGATGACTATGCGGGAAGCTATCCTCAAGTATACAGGCTTCGATATTAAGGACAAGAGCGAGGAGGAACTGAGAGCAGCTTGTAAGGCTCAGGGTATCGAGGTGGATGAGACAATGGGTAAGGGTAAGTTGATTGACGAACTCTTCGGAGAGAAAGCCGAGAAGAACTTTATCCAGCCTACTTATATCATCGATTATCCGGTGGAGATGTCGCCACTAACCAAGATGCACCGTAGTGAGGAGGGGCTTACTGAGCGCTTCGAGCTAATGGTGAATGGTAAGGAATTGCTCAACGCCTACTCCGAGCTAAATGATCCGATTGACCAGCTCGAGCGATTCCGTGAGCAGATGCGACTCTCGGAGAAGGGCGACGATGAGGCGATGATCATCGACCAAGACTTTGTGCGTGCTCTTGAGTACGGAATGCCACCTACGAGCGGTATGGGCATCGGTATGGATAGATTTGTAATGCTTCTTACAGGACAGGAGAGTATCCAAGAGGTACTCCTTTTCCCTCAGATGAAGCCAGAGATTAAGGCAAAGAGCGAAGAGCAACAGGATAATGAATAATTGGGAGCCCGGGCGCATAGGCATCATAGGTAGCGGTAGCTGGGCTACAGCACTCGCTAAGATTGTGATGGAGCGAGAGGAGCGGATCAATTGGTACTTCCGTTTCGGCGAGACCGTACGCCAGTTCCGTAGGTCTCAGCACAATCCCACCTATCTTACTACTCAGCTATTTGATACGGAGCGGATTGACTTCTTTACTGATATTCCTAGTATTGTGGAGGCATCGGATACGCTGATACTGGTGACACCATCACCATATATCAAGGGTATTCTGGAGAAAGCGAAGAAGGGATCGCTACAAGGCAAGTTTGTCCTCAATGCTATTAAGGGTATTATCCCCGATGATTATGTAGTCATCTCGGACTATCTTAGAGATACTCTTGGGGTACCTGATGAGCAGATCGGCGTTATCAGTGGACCTACTCATGCCGAGGAGGTAGCGCTGAATAGGCTGAGCTACCTTACGTTGGCGTGCAGCGATGTGCGTAGAGCAGAGCAGCTGAGTAAGGTCTTCCAGAGTGATTATACCTTCTGCAAGGTGAGCAGTGATGTGACAGGAATCGAGTTGGGTAGCGTGCTGAAGAATATTTATGCGATAGCGTCGGGCGTCTGCCAATCGCTACGGATGGGCGATAATTTCCAAGCGGTATTGATCTCCAATGCTACTAAGGAGATGGCACGATTCCTAGCACGGGCATCTAGTGCCGAGCGAAATATCAACGACTCGGTGTACCTGGGCGACCTCTTAGTAACAGGCTATAGTAGGTATAGCCGTAACCGTACATTGGGGACGCTGATTGGCAAGGGCTATTCGGTGAAGCAAGCTCAAGCCGAAATGGAGATGACGGCTGAGGGCTACTATGGTGCGAAGTGTATCAATGAGCTAAATAAGAAGTATAAGGTGGACTTGCCGATAGCTGAAGCGGTGTATGACCTTCTCTACAATAAGGAGAAGGCAAAGGATACTTTTAGGAATTTAAGTTTGAAACTGACATAGATTATGAAGGTAAGATTAGGTAATGCGCTTAGAGATAATGGCGTAAAGACAACATACGAGACCCTATTGCCACTGGCAGAGAGTAGTCACAAGAGTTTGTTTACTGGCGAGGGTAAGGGCAGTGACTTCCTAGGCTGGGTAGGGTTACCATCGAGCATCACGGATGCTTTCTTGGGAGACATTCAGGCTACTGCCGATAGGCTGCGTAGGGATTGCGAGTTCGTGGTGACCATAGGTATCGGTGGCTCCTATCTTGGTATCAAAGCTGTGGTAGAGGCATTGAGCGATGCCTTTGCTCAGGTGAAGCCAGCTGAGGGCGCTCGTCTGCTGTATGCTGGGCATCATATCTCTGAGGATTATATGGCGGAGTTACTTGAGCTACTCCGTGGTCGCAAGTTCGGACTCATCAATATTTCTAAGAGCGGTACCACTACTGAGCCTGCAGTGGCTTTCAGACTACTGAAGCAGTTACTGGAGGAGCAAGAGGGCACCGACTTCGCACGCGAACATATCGTAGCCATAACCGACCAAGCAAAGGGCGCACTTCGTAGTCTCGCTGATAAGATGGGTTATAAGAGCTACGTAATACCTGATAATGTAGGTGGGCGCTTTAGCGTACTTACGCCAGTTGGATTGGTGCCAATCGCTACCGCTGGTTTCGATATTACAGCACTCGTAAGGGGAGCTCAGGCAATGGAGCAAGCGCTTCAGCTGGGAACAGAAGGCGCTAAAATGGTCGAGGAGCATGCCGCTACCCGTGTGGCACTATATCGCTCGGGCAAGAAGATAGAGATACTCGTGAACTTCCATCCTAAGATGCACTACGTGAATGAGTGGTGGAAGCAGCTCTTCGGAGAGAGCGAGGGCAAAGAGCATAAAGGGCTATTCCCAACCGCTGTGGACTTTTCTACCGATCTCCACTCTATGGGTCAGTGGATACAGGAAGGCGAACGCACCATCTTTGAGACCTTTATTAGCGTAGAGGAGCAGGAAAAGGAGTGTCGGATACCTACCGATGAGGAGAATCTGGATGGGCTGAACTTCATCGCGGGGAAGCGTATCGACTTTGTTAATAAACAGGCGGAGCGTGGCACTATGCTGGCTCACCTAGATGGTGGAGTGCCTGTGGTGCAGATGAGTATTGAGCGTCTTGATGCCTATAATATAGGTCAGCTATTCTACTACTTCGAGAAGTTGGTAGGAATTAGTGGCTATCTACTGGAGGTCAATCCGTTTGACCAGCCAGGGGTGGAGGCGTATAAGAAGAATATGTTTGCCCTACTCGATAAGCCTGGTTTTGAGGAGGCGTCTAAGGCAATTAAGGCTAGGGTAAGCGAATTGGACTAATAGCATGATAGAGCAAGATTATTATACAGAGAACAAAGTTCTTATCCTTCCCGAGTACGGTCGCAATATCCAGAATATGGTGGAGCATTGCCTGACCATCGAGGATAGGGAAGAACGTCAGGCGTGTGCCGAGTCGATTATCGAGACCATGAATATGGTATCGGGCAGAGATAAGGAGCGCGACGACTACTGGCAGGTTCTCTGGGATCATCTATATATTATGTCGGACTTCAAGCTGGATGTAGACTTCCCTTACGTAGTTACTACACGAGAGGAGTTCGAGACCAAGATGAAGTGCGCCATGGTGAATGAGCAGGCTACGAAGCCTGCCTATCGCCACTATGGTAAGATCGTAGAGCGGATGATTGAGGAGGTGTTGTCGCTTCCCGAGGGAGCTGAACGAGATACACTTGCTAAGGAGACCGCCCTCCAGATGAAGCGTAGCTACATCCAGTGGAATAAGGAGACGGTCACCAATGCTAAGATATTCGCAGATCTCTTTGAGCTATCTGAGGGCAAGATTTATCTCGATGAGATGATCTGCTCACTCCCAGAGGCCAAGGAGCTACTTCAGCCCTCACCACAGCTCTCTAGTAATGGCGGGCTTTTGGTAAGGAAGGTCAATAAGAATAAAAAGAAGAAGAGATGAGTTCGTTTGTTGTAGAAGGTGGGCATCAGCTCCACGGTGAGATATTTGCTCAGGGTGCTAAGAATGAAGCGTTGCAAGTGATATCAGCAGTATTACTTACCGATGAAGAGGTCAAGATCAGTAATATCCCCGATATCCTAGATGTCAATAATCTGATTCAGCTCCTTATGGATCTCGGTGTGAAGGTGCGTAAGCTATCGCCTGATACCTATACCTTCAAGGCAGACGATGTTAATCTCGACTTCGCATACTCCCAAGACTTCCTGAGGGCGAGTGGTAAGCTTAGAGGAAGTGTTCTACTCATCGGACCGCTCCTCTCTCGTTTTGGCAAAGCTTCTATAGGTAAACCAGGAGGAGATAAGATAGGGCGTCGTAGGCTAGATACCCACTTCCAAGGCTTCATCAATCTAGGTGCCAAGATGAATTACGATACCAAAAAGGAGCTCTTTAGTATCGATGTAGAGGAACCACTCAGAGGCACTTATATGCTCCTCGATGAGGCATCGGTCACTGGTACGGCGAATATCATCATGGCAGCCGTGCTTGCCGAGGGTGAGACCACCATTTACCATGCCGCCTGTGAGCCATATATTCAGCAGTTATGCCGAATGCTAGTCCGTATGGGTGCCAAGATAGATGGGATAGGCAGCAACCTCCTAACTATTCATGGGGTGGCTAAGCTAGGCGGTACCGAGCATCGCCTACTTCCCGATATGATTGAGGTAGGCAGCTTTATTGGCATGGCGGCCATGACCTCCTCCGAGATTACTATTAAGGAGGTCGAGACCCGAGAGCTCGGAATTATCCCCAATGCCTTCCGCCGCCTTGGTATCACTATCGAGGAGCGCGGCAACGACCTCCACATCCCTGCACAAGAGCGTTACGAGATAGATAGTTTCATGGATGGCTCTATCCTCACTATATCTGATGCCCCTTGGCCTGGGCTCACGCCTGACCTTTTGAGCGTCCTCCTCGTAACCGCTACTCAAGCGCGAGGGAGTGTCCTTATCCATCAAAAGATGTTTGAGAGCCGTCTCTTCTTCGTCGATAAGCTCATCGATATGGGTGCGCAAATAATACTATGCGACCCGCATAGGGCTACTGTGATAGGGCTTGATCGAAAGTTTAAGCTCCGCAGTGGCAATATGATTTCGCCAGATATCCGTGCCGGAATTGCGCTACTCATAGCAGCCATGTCGGCCAATGGCACTAGTCGTATTGATAATATCGACCAAATAGACCGAGGCTATCAATTTATCGACCAGCGCCTCAATGATTTGGGGGCAATTATTAAGCGTATCTAAGTATGCCCAATCCCTTCCCAACCATCGACCCGAAGCAGCTAATTGCTTATGGCAAGGTGCGTCGTACCCATGGCAATCAGGGAGAGGTTATCCTCGCCCTTGTATCACTGGCTTTTGAGGAGCTTGAACCCCAATTCCTATTTTTACTAATCGACGAAATCCCCGTCCCCTATAGGCTGGCTAGTATTCGGGGTGGGGGAGAACAGTTTATCATAGGTTTTGAAGGCGTAGACACCCTAACGGATGCAGAAACTCTTGTGGGTCTTGAAGCGCAGATACACCAAGACGAGCTCCCCGAAGAGCACAGCAATATCTCCCTTACCTTTCGCAACTATCAGTTACAGCATGTTGGGGGCGAGCTTATAGGGCGAATAGTGGACATCGATAGCTCTACTACCAATATCCTTATCCTTATAGAGCGACCCAATCATTCCGAAGTCACCATCCCTCTAGTAGAGCAGTGGATTGCGTCTATCGACGATCACCACCGCATCATCACCATG
The DNA here is from genome assembly GCF_018206105.1 of Porphyromonas levii. Taxonomy (NCBI): domain Bacteria; kingdom Pseudomonadati; phylum Bacteroidota; class Bacteroidia; order Bacteroidales; family Porphyromonadaceae; genus Porphyromonas; species Porphyromonas levii. The sequence continues at coordinate 2,665 of NZ_JADRGN010000035.1, read as the reverse complement.
GACTTCCCTCTCGAATTATTAGATCTCTAATCTTTCCCTCTCACTATGCAGCCTATATTGGTCATAGACGATGATTCCGCAGTCAGGGCTTCGCTCTCGCTGCTTCTCAAGCGTTCGGGCTATGAAGTCCTTATGGCCACCAATCCTACAGAGGCTCTTGATATTGTCCGCAGAGTAGCCCCACAGGTGGTACTCATGGATATGAATTATACCCTCTCCACTACAGGAGAAGAGGGGCTCGAACTCCTCCAAAGAGTCAAGATATTTGCGCCCCATTCCCCAGTTATACTGATGACTGCTTGGGCAAGTATAGAGCTGGCAGTGAGGGGAATGAAGCTAGGGGCTTTTGACTTCGTCTCCAAGCCTTGGGAGAATCGTCAGCTCCTCAAGACGATAGAGAATGCCATCAGCATCTCCTCCGAGACTCTTCACTCAGAGAGTGACCCCAATTTCCCCAACATCATAGGGCGCTCACCCGCCATGCAAGAGCTACTGCGTACCGTGGCACGCATTGCACCTACCACTGCTTCCGTATTGATTACGGGAGAGAGTGGCACTGGTAAGGAGCTGATAGCCGAGGCGATACATCAGCATAGTAAGCGAAGCAAAGAACCCTTCGTAAAAGTCAATCTCGGTGGTATCTCTCAGAGCCTTTTCGAGAGCGAGATGTTTGGACATAAAAAAGGCGCCTTCACTGATGCGTATGCCGACCGTAAAGGTCGCTTCTCACTCGCAGATGGTGGCACCATATTCTTAGATGAGATAGGAGAGCTCGATGCCTCATGTCAGGTAAAACTACTGAGAGTGCTCCAAGATCAGACCTTCGAGGTATTGGGTGATAGTAAACCTCAGAAAGTGGATGTACGTGTGGTCAGTGCCACCAATGCCGACCTTCGTAGTATGGTAGCTGAGGGGATCTTCCGTGAGGACCTCTTCTTCCGTATCAACCTCATACAGCTCCGTATCCCTGCACTCCGAGAGCGTATCGAGGATATCCCGCTACTCGTACAGCACTTCGCCCATAAGATGAAACGCAGCATCACATTTGCCGATGATGCAATGGTACTCTTGCAGAGCTTGCCTTATCCGGGTAACATCCGCGAACTTAAGAACCTCGTAGAGCGAGCTATCCTTATGTCGCCCAACGATACCATAACTGCTCGAGACCTCCGCCCCCTAGTGAGCCACACCACGCCCGCATCCTCCACTCAGAGTGGCAAGACGCTCGAGGAGATAGAGCGCATAGAGATAGAACGGCAAATAGCACTGCATAATGGCAATCTTAGTCGGGTAGCCAAAGCCTTGGGGCTCAGTCGTGCGGCTCTTTACCGAAGGCTCGAAAAATATGGACTATGATACGAGTCCTCGTTATACTCTGCGCTCTTCAGGCTTTAGTCCTTATCGTCCTGCTCTTCTTCTACTATCGTCGTGCGGTACGCCCTATGCGTGCAATTGTCAATGGTATGAACCTCCTCAAGGCTCAGGACTTCAGTAGTCGGCTCAAGAAGATAGGACAGTCCAATGCCGATGAGATTGTAGAGCTCTTCAATAGACTAATGGAGCAGCTCAAGGAAGAACGCCTCAAGCTGAGAGAGCAAAACGAGTTTCTCGACCTCCTAGTCCACGCCTCTCCTCTTGGTGTAGTCGTCCTCGACTACGACGATCGTGTGGTGCAAATCAACCCTGCGGGGCAGAAGATTCTAGGGGTTTCTAGTGGGTACGAAGGCGAGAGTCTCCGAGCGTTTTCCCTACATTCAGCATTTGATATCTCTACAGTGCCACTTAAGGGTACCGACACCTTTTACCGCACAGACGGTTCCATATTTAAGGTGTCCCATGCTGCCTTTGTCGACCGTGGCTTCAAGCGCTCTTTTTACCTAATAGAGCACCTTACTGAGGAGGTTCGTAGGGCAGAGCGCAAAGCGTACGAAAAGGTCATACGTATGATGGCACACGAGGTGAATAACTCTGTAGCTGGTATCACCTCTATCCTAGATACCTCCACTCAGATACTGAGAGACGAAGAGCCCGAGCTTGCCGAGGCACTGGGGGTATGCCTAGAGCGTTGCTACTCTATGAGCAACTTCGTTTCCCGATTCGCTGATGTGGTCAAGGTGCCTAAGGTGGAGCGTAAGTTGATAGATCTCAATCAGCTCCTGCGGGATCAGCAAAGTCTCTTTGAGAGTCTCTGCGGAGCCAAGCAAATTACGATTGAGTACCAGCTCGACCCAGAGGTAGGTGAGCTCCTCCTCGATGCACCACTAATGGAGCAGGTGATTATTAATATCGTGAAAAACGCTATTGAGAGTATTCCTGCGGAGGGTAGAGTGCTCATTTGCACATCGGCACAAGAGCGCGTCTTAGAAGTCATCGATAATGGCGTAGGTATCCCTAAGGAAGTCGAAACCAAGCTCTTCAGTCCATTCTTTAGTACCAAACCCCAGGGTCAGGGCATAGGACTCTTATTTATCCAAGAAGTGCTTATACAGCATGGTTTCTCTTATAGTCTTCGCACCGATTCCGAGACCTCACTTACCCATTTTACCCTAGGCTGGTAAGCCCAGATTGCCATTGGTTTACACGCACTTACGGTTTCTATAGCCGCTACCATGCCTCTCGCACATCTCCGCTCTACTTCTTACGAGTTTTTTCTCGCCATATCAGC